>NZ_JBGMEL010000008.1:0-215561 GCF_041447225.1 Microbulbifer echini
CCAATGACCAGTGTTTATGTCACCACCAAAACCCTGCAAACCGATGGCGGCGGAGTGGTAAATGTCGCCGAACATGTGGCTGATTTAGTGGCGAGCTGCATTGTTGAAGTGGCCAACTCCTGGCCGTGCATAGCTCTATATGCGGCTATGGCGATTCCGAGCGGGCAATACTGGTCGTTATTTCAGTGGTGGATTGGGCGTATCGCCAGTACGAAGGCCCGAATTATAGAGCCATGGCTGATATCCACAGAAAGTCCCCCCTAACTTATTGATTTAATTATAGGTAAAATGTGTTCAAGAGCGGGAGGTTGAACCCAGCGACTTGAGCCGATGGCTCACTATCTCTGGTTACTATTTGAACGAATAGTCTATAACCTAGCGCAATTAAAGGCTTTTCTGCCGAGCCTGGAAGCTCCATCCTAGAAGTAGTGGCCAAATGGATAGTGAGCCACTGGCTCTTTAATAAACTGTTAGGCGATGAGAATATGAAGAAACTGCGCCCTACAATTCCAGTTCATGAATGGAAGTTATCCATAAACCTTAAGGCTACACGAGAGATCCAGAATCAATCCGGAAATCCTGCCTTTGATTGTAATTGTCAATCGTGTATGGATTGGAGGAGTTCATTTAAAGAATTTTTCCCGACCGAGTTATTGGGGCAGCTTCAGAGAGTAGGAATTGATTTAGAGCACCCTACAGACCTATACCAATATAATGAAACAAATGATGGTAGTAGCCTTCGTATCGTTTATCATGCAGTAGGAAAGATTCTAGAAGGGCCAAATCAATGGACCAAAAATGAGATGGGGGATGTATTGATGTATAGGGAAGTCCGACAAACTCCATACGTTTCCATTGTGGTTTTTCCTCAAAGTCAGTCTTATGATCATGCTCCGGTTCTGGAAAATACAGCTTCAGGTGACCTGGTTCGACTGGATCTAAGGCTCTTAATGCCCTCAAAGTATTGCAGATCGGGCAATGTGCCTGGTAGCGCCTAACAAGCGCGTGAATTTCGTTCCAGCCCTCTGGGCTTCCACCGGACTGGCCACGCTTCGCGCGTCCAGCCGATTACGCGGGCGTTAAGTGCACAAGGAGAAAACAGTGCAATCACGAATTCCAATTCCGACTGATAATATTTTCAAGTTCTACGCTCTATTTGGCCTGTTGATCCTGTTAACCACTGGCATCATGTTTTTCATGCGCCATGAGCAGTACAATACAATGGCATTTGAAAGGTATATTCCCACTGAGACCCTACGAGCTAAGAAGTCACTAACAGAGGATGAGGCTCTAAAGCTATTCATCCTTGAGGAAAAGTCAAAGATTGCCAAGTCAAATAAAGACTTTGAGCTGGGTCTATATTTATTTTGTTTTTTCCTTTTTGGTGGTGGCTTTACTATATATGGGTTCTACCATTGGCATACTAAAATACAGCCAAAGCAAGACCGGTTATTGGATCTTCAAATTGAAAAATATGAGACCGAGGCAAAAGCACTTAACAAGCAATTGCACCGGACTCGTTACACTCGCCGTTGAATTGGGCGTTAAGAGAAAATATGCATCCAGAATTAAAAAATGCCCTTATATCGCTACTTTTAGCACTTGGCATAGTTATTTTGCCAATTGCCGTTCCAATTCTCGGATTTATCTATAAATCATGGGTAATTATTGTTGCAGGGGTGGCCCTCTATTTTTCATTAGAGCTCTTTGTTCACAAAAAGATGAGGAGAGCCAGTGACCCAAAAGTCGTAGGCTTCAAGAAGTATGCTTGGTCCGTACTATTTGTTCTCGGCATTCTCTTGTTGAACTTGTATTACAGTGATTAACACAGTAGTGCGGTCGACAGTCAAATTTTTACGCGGCTACTTTGTTCCCTTTATCATGCAAGTATCGTATAAACTTACCTTTAGCTGATAGCTGCATTAAGAAATCAACATTATTAAACATTGTTGCGAAGAACTGGGGAGAAGAGTCGAGTTTTACCACAAGGATTATAAAATATCTACGAGTGCCCAGAGATCCTTATTTCCTATATCCCTAATATGGTCTCATCATCCATGACGGTGGTAGTAGTTCTATTGCTGTCAAGTTTTGTCCATGGTGTGGGTAGAGCTATCAGGCTCTAAACGAGATGAATGGTTTGAAAATTCAGAGGGTATGGGGTTTGATATCCTCACTGAAAAAAATATACCGGAGGAATTCAATAGTGACGCATGGTATAGAAACTCTTAACAAGCGCATGCTGTTCGCCGCTATCGCGGCCGGACGGCTTACGCTATGCTCCAGTCGCCGAAAAAGCGAACGTTAAACGTAAAGGGGGATCGCGTGAAAAATTTCGGCTTTGGGTTTCTTCTGTTTTTAACTTCAATACAAATTTTTGCAGAGGTTCTCGCAGAAGGTAAAAGTTCTAATATACAAGGAGCTTTTATAGAAGCTGGTTGGCGGTTATATTCAGTTGAAACCAGCAAAGCCATATGCGAAGAAACTCGAAAGCCAAAATACTTTGAGGTAGAGCCTGCCGGCTTGAGGCTCAATATTGGCGAAGTCTGGCATCCCAATAAGCTTGTAGTAAACGCTTTTGGTCCCGATAATCAGTTTATACCCAGCGTTCCTTTAACTGTTTCTATTACTGACAGCTCAGATGCTACTGATACAACAGGATCAGAAGGTTTTGTGAAAGCAATAAGGGAAGGCAGCCTTACCATCATTGTTTCTTGGTTGTGTGGTATGCAGCCTGTTAAAGAAATTAATATGGTAATCAGCGGTGAATAGTACGTTTAACAAGTGGCGGCGATTCGCCAACCGCTAAGTTTTATACACAAGTACTGTTGCGCATATTAATTGGCCAATAAGCTACACTCCTGAGCAACGGTTTCCTATGATCCCGCATTAAAGTGAACCCAGAATCAAAGTGGCATGTGATATTGAATCTTACCTCATCAAGAAACCTCCATTTGTGGGGAGGATTACTCAATTGTTAACAGGTTCAGATGGTTTCACAGTCCTAAATGATACTGTGGGGTAAAATTCGAACAGTTTGGTGGGGTACGTAAAGCTATTTCACTGTATTGATGTGGATGAGGCTATGAGTGAGCCTGAAAGATGTGTATAAAACACAGGCAAAGCGTTACGTGACAAGCTATGGCTACCATTGAGATACATATAGAAAATATTTCGATCGATGAGATAATCGAATGGCTCATAGAGTATTTCTATGTAGACTCGAAAGATGAATTTTATGATGGGTGTTACCGGCTTTCCTGTAGAAAAGACAAGGATTTTATACCAGTAATCGTTAGTACTAAAACCGAACTGACTAATTATACAAGTGTATGGTTCAATGCAGAGCTTGATCTATGGCCCAGTCAAATTGAATGTGCAAAAGCTGCAAGTAGCTTTCTGTCCAGAGCTGTCATTTGCGAACCAGAAGAATACTGTGGTTCTCCAAATCTTCTCCTTAGGGTTATCGGTGAAGAACAACAACTTATTGATATTGATAGCACGTAACAAGGCGATTAACGAAAGTAACGCAGTGTATTTCCCTTTATCTTGTGCGTGGTGCTCCTGAAGGACACCACACACGATACAGTGAAGCGTTGGTAATCAGGCCAGCTGATTACCAACCTTTAAATGGTTTAAGCGCTTAGCGATTCACCAAGCAAAAGAACCTTACCATTTCGCTCCCCCGCGGCCGCCACTTTGACAGCATCCTTAATATCCTTCAGAGCGTATGTCGCATGGATTGGTGCGAATAGCTTACCTTCTGCTACCAATTTCGTAATGGTTCCAAACACTTCCATTTGTCGCTCAGGAGAAGCCGCGCTAAACCATTTCGCCAACCAAAATCCACGCACGGTAATATCTTTAAAAATGATGACTCCAGGAGCGAGAAGACATGGTTCTCCACTCAGGGCACCATAGTTCACTAGCGTGGCCCCTTCACTAAGGGCTTCGCCCAATCGAGCGGTAGCCATCCCCCCAACGGCATCTATGCCCAATCGAATCTCAGCACCATCGGTTGCAGCTTTTACTCTTTTAGCAAGACTCTCTCCTTCCTGCTCGCCATCTACCAGTACTACGTCAGCACCCGCTTCCAACATAGGTTCAATCAGAGAATTCCTGCGCACAACATTCACTACCTTGAGCCCGCGAATTTTAGCCAAGCTCGTCAGATAGGTTCCCACCGCAGAATTCGCAGCGTTTTGGATCACCCAATCCCCCTCTTTCAGATCGACAAACTCACTGAGCAACAGGTAAGCCGTGGGAGGGTTAATCGAAATCATAGAGAGTTGCATGGGGTCTACTTCGTTTGGCAGTGGTATTAGCCCTTGAGCATCCGCCACCATATGCGTAGCCCAAGTGCCACTGCCAATTGGTAAAAGCACAGTTTGACCTATCTCTGGTCCAGTAACATTTGGTCCATGCGCAACCACCTTGGCGATCCCCTCATTTCCGCCTATCGCGGGTAGTGGCGGCAACATGCCATACTCACCCGTCAGAGTAAGCACGTCCGAGGGGTTAATGGGTGTAGCCAGCATTTCCAACAACACCTGCCCCTCTTCCAGCTCCGGCTCGTTAAATGAAACCGCCTCGATCACATCTTGCGGCACCGGGCCGCGCTCACGATATTCAGCCTTTAGCATGTCACTATTTCCTTTCAATAAGCCTGTTATTCACTGAGTAATGAAATACATCTGTTACATCGCCACTCGCAAAACAATGTGCAGATATACAAATCTGTTCGTTTTTCATGATCCCATCACTCATGAGTCTGTGCACTGCCAAGTTCACAACCACTGACCCAAGTAGGGCCGGAACCAGGTGCGGTATCCCAGTCTACCCGTCATAGGGAATAGTTCAAGAATACCAATCGGATACGGTCCCACATCACGGAAAAATTTATAGAAGAAGCAGGAAACCTTATAAAGCCTCGGGATCATCACCCGACAAATTTGATACTCACAATTTTTCCCCGCCGTTGACGATACTCATGTAAATGTAATTTAAGATGTCTCCTAATACTTTTCTGGTACCTCTAACTTTTGCGTAAATCACAATCAGAGTGTGATTTTATGAGGATATCTGGATATGATTAAAAGCCTTTAGGGTAAATTTCGAATTACTCAGGACATTTCATCGATAGCGCCTGCAAACCGCATTTAATGACAACCCAATCATATAAAGACCTAAATTCTGTACGGAGTCCCATGCGTTAGAAAGTGAAGACTATTTAAGCTCCAACGGACAAATCTAGAGGGATGACGCACCCCAGACCAATCCCTCGCCTACCTCATAACCAGAAGATACCCCTTGAACGGATCATTCTGCGAATCCAGAGGAGCGCTCCTGGACCACCCGCTACAACTATGGCGAGATTCGATTCCCAGATTATTGTACAGAATAATGAGGAACCGCTATCATCACGCCCCAAAGAAGGTGCAGCGTTACTTAGAAAACCTCTAAAAGCCCTACAGGGCGGATCTTTAAGGCTGCCAGTCACAACCCAATTACCCAGAGGCCTCCTCTGTTAAAGCCCTTTAACACCAGCCGTTAGAAAAGGCCCGTCAAGTATACTGATGTTTACCTACACACTGATTAAGCATACCCATGTAACCGCTGCCGCTCTCAGCCTTTCGCTTTTTCTTCTGCGAATGGGGCTTGAGTTGTCCGGAAATTCTCAGTGGCGAAAAACTGCCCTGCGCTGGATGCCCCATGCCAATGACACCCTACTATTATCTGCAGCAATTACATTAGTCATTATTGGTAGTTGGAATCCAGCCATTTTCCCCTGGCTAGCGATAAAAATCGCGCTGGTTTTTGGCTATGTTATTGCCGGCTTCTTTGCCCTGCGTCAATCTACGCCCCGGCGCATTCGTATAATTGCCGCTCTGTTAGCAATGGTGCAAATAGGTTTTATCTTTTATCTGGCGATTCAAAAGCCTGCTCTTTAGACAAGGCTCAACTTAACTGAACGGCCTGGATTAACTGTTTACCCGGCCGTGGCCTTATTTTTGATCCCACACTTCGTGATCAATACCTTTAATGTCATATTTTCTGGCATCAAATACAGGCTCTCTCACCCCTCTATTCAGCTGTGCTTCATAGTCCCCCAGTACTTTAAAGGCAACACCTGACAGCAGAGTAATTGCCAGTATATTAGTGGAAGCCATAAAACCCATAGCAACGTCAGCCATCCTCCAAAGCAGGGTAAAATTCTCCGTACTTCCACTGTAGGAAACCCAGGCCCCAAACAGGATGAACATCAAAAAAATTATTCGATAGCAGAGAATGGACATGCGCGTGTGATATAAGTAAAAGATATTGGTTTCACCGTAATAGTAATTACCAATAATCGATGTAAAAGCAAAGAAAAGTAACGCAAAAGCAATAAAGCCACTCCCCCAGGAGCCCACCTGACTGGCGAGAGAGTCTTGAGCCAACTTCACCCCTTCTACATTACCCACCATATATACATCGGCAACCAGAATAATCGCCGCCGTGCAGGTACAAATCACGATGGTATCCAGAAAAACCGACGCCATCTGCACGTAGCCTTGCACTAAGGGGTGCTTTACGTCAGCGGCAGCGCCAACATTCGGAGAGGAGCCAAGTCCAGCCTCATTGGCAAACAGGCCCCGCTTAATGCCATTGGAAACAACGGCTCCCAGAGCACCTGCCCCAGCCTGCTCCAGGCCGAAGGCATTTTTTAGGATTAAGCCCAAAATTTTAGGAAGCTCATCCAGGTTCATAAGTATTACTGCCGCCGCCACGGTCAAATAGGCTATAGCCATAAGTGGCACTACCACACCCGCAAATCGCGCAATAGAGCGAATACCACCAAAAACTATGATGCCTGCAGCCACAGCCACCACAAACCCCACCAGCAACGGATTAATTTCCCAGGCATCGTTTAGTGCCGTGGCCATGGCATTCGATTGGATCGAATTGAAGATAAAGCCATAACACATTAAAAGAAAAAGAGAGAAAGTTACCGACAGCCATTTCCAATTGGAGCCAAGCCCTTTATTGATGTAGTACGCCGGCCCGCCTCGAAATGTTCCCGGCTGCTCGCCCTTCTCTTTATAAACCTGGGCAAGGGTGTTCTCGACCATACTGGTCGCCATACCCATCCAGGCGACCATCCACATCCAGAAAACCGACCCAGGCCCCCCTGCAGTTATTGCCACAGCGACACCAGCAAGGCTACCTGTGCCAATTCGCGCTGCCGCGCTAGTTGCAAATGCTTGGAAAGCAGAAATAGAACCGGGATGATCTTTGTGAATTCCGCGTACCATCACCATCACCATATGACCAAAGTGACGGAACTGGATAAAGCGGCTGCGAATAGAAAAATAGAGGCCAATGGGTAGAAGAGCTATTATCAGGATACCCAGCCACCACTCCCCGCCAATCCCTCCCCATAAAAGCCGGTTGGCCCAATCAATCACTCTGATAATTTGGTCCAACAATGCTTGCATCCACCTCTCCCTGTTGCAGATCGCTTTTTATCAACTAACCCATTGGGGAAAACTGCTATCCCCTAAGACTAGCAGCACGGACAGGTGAGATTTAAACGACAGTTGACCCAAAAAATCGAAGTGGTGTGAGGAGGGGTCGCAGCACCGAGATCTGATGCCACGACTAGGGTCCGGTTAACTGTTCATTTATGACCGAGCAGCCACCTTTTGCCTCGTACTTATCTGTACTCTCGCTAGTGAGACTATGGGTTAATAACTAGCAGAAAATCTCACGCGCCCGTTCGGGAGAAACCACTTTGCGGCCGCACTCCTCAGCCACCACCGCCAAAGCCTCAATCAGCTGACCATTACCCGTGGTGCGCTCTCCGCCGGGCAGATAAAAAGTATCCTCTACCCCGCTGCGCAAATGCCCGCCCAATTCGGCGGTCCTGCGGTGCACAGGCCAAATTTCTTCCCGGCCGATTACTGTACTCTGCCACAAGCTATCCGCATGCATGTATTTGGGCAACAATGACAACAGCTCGGGATCTGCCGGCATCCCCGAGGCCACCCCCATCACCAGGTTATAGTTCGGCTTATCCACCAACCCCACATCGGCGTACATACCAACAGAGCGGACAATACCTACGTCGAAGCATTCAAATTCAGGTCGTGTACCCGTCTCACGGCAAACCGCTAGCAATTCCTCCACCTTATCTACCGGGTTATCGAACACCATTGGCGGCCAGGCCCAAGTGCCATTAGAGCGGGCTTTTAAATAGTTGAGGCTACCCGCATTACAGGCAGCAATTTCAGGTTTACCGGCGCGCACACACTCAAGTGGGCCGCGTTGATCCCGGCCGATGGTACCGGTGGAGAAATTTAAAATCACACCGGGGCACTTATCGCGAATCGCCGCGGCAATTTCCAGGGCTACCTGAGGTTCCCAGCTGGGCAGGTGCCCTTTGCCCATCTCCTGAGCCCGAAAATGTACGTGCATAACTGAAGCACCGGCATCAAAGGCCTCGCGCGCAGAATTTGCCATTTGCTCCGGGGTTACCGGAACCGGATGTTGTTGAGGGTTGGTGAGCACCCCGGTAAGGGCGCAGGTAATTACCACTTCATCGGACATCGTAGGCTCTCCTGAATTATCTTTATTTGGCCTCTATGAATACGGCTCAGTGAGCCTTGCAGCGCCACAAATCTCAGGCCCTCAGCTTGTACACGGCTATTGCGAACCAAGCTTCCCAAGCATATCCATAGTTTTATCGAGTAACGAGTATTTTACCCTTCAATACCAAGCGCTTGCTTGGTTCACAAAAGACTACCACAGGCCTCACCCTGTAAAAAGGTGCCTTGTGTCACCCAATCAGGCCCGGCAGAATGCAAAAAACTGAATTCAGGAAACCGGTATCCGATGAGTGAGGCCTCCATGACAAACTCCACCCCCTATGGCAGCTGGAAATCTGCAATTAATGCCGAACTATTGGTAGAGGGCAGCGTTCGCCTAGCGGAAGCCAGCCTGGTGGACGGACGTTACTACTGGCTGGAATCCCGTCCAGCTGAAAAGGGGCGCAGTGTTCTAGTTCAGTATTGTCCCAAAAATGGACGCAGAGACCTCACCCCTGCCCCTCTGAGTATTCGCTCCAAGGCCCATGAATACGGAGGTGGCAGCTATCTAGTGCATGGGGACACCGTGTATTTTGTCCTGGCGGATGACCAGCGTATTTACCGAATGAAGCTCGACAGTGCGCTGCCTGAGGCCATTACCTCTGAAAGCGACTCCCGCTACGCCGATCTATGCCTGGATCGGCGTAGAAATCGGCTGATCTGTATCGAGGAAGACGATAGCAGGCACGGCCAGGGCCAAGAAGCACGCGCACGAATTATCGCTATCGACTTAACCGCACCGCTGTCCACAGCCCCCAGAGTATTAGCCGAAGGCGCGGATTTCTACTCAAACCCCACACTGAACCCCAACGGCGATCAATTGAGCTTCCTGCGCTGGTACCACCCCAACCTTCCCTGGGATGCCACTGAATTGTGCCTGGCAAACCTGGATGAACCGGGTGAGGTTATCGACACCACGCAAGTGGCCGGCGGAGGGCAGGAATCCATCTTCCAACCACAGTGGTCACCGCAGGGGGAGCTTTATTATGTCTCCGACCGCAACAATTGGTGGAACCTATACAAGCTGGGTATGAATGACCCTTTATGGAAAAAGCACGCAGAATTCGCCACACCACAGTGGGTGTTTGGCATGTCGACTTTTGGTTTTCTCAATGCAGAAGAAATACTCTGCACTTATACAGAAAAAGGCCTCTGGTACCTGGCCAGGTTAAATTCACAAACGGGGGCGCATCAGTTAATCCAGCAGCCTTATTGCGATATCGAAAGCCTCCGTTGTGAAAATGGCAAAGCCGTTTTGATTGCCGCCGGTGCCGATAGCTTTCCCGCTGTCGTCTCCTTGAATCAGCCAACAGAGATTCTTGACCCCATCGCCAGCAGCAATAGCCAGGCGCTGCCGGCCGAGCTTTTCTCCAAGGCCCAGGCAATCACTTTTACCGTCGACGGGCGCGAAGTACACGGATTTTACTATCCGCCACATAACCCACACTTCAGCGCACCCGAGGGAGAAAAGCCCCCGCTGATTGTCCTGAGCCATGGCGGCCCAACCGGAGCCACCTCTGCCGGGCTGAATTTGAAAGTGCAATACTGGACCAGTCGGGGCTTCGCCATTCTGGACGTAAATTACTCCGGTAGTACGGGTTATGGGCGAGAATACCGCGACCGACTTACCGATAAATGGGGTATCTATGACGTGGAGGATGTCTGTGCCGGTGCGGAATACCTGGTAGACCAGGGCTTGGCAGACCCCGAACGCCTGCTAATCAAGGGGGGCAGCGCTGGTGGTTACACCGTACTGGCCGCGCTGACATTCCACAATACTTTCAAGGCCGGCGCTAGCCATTACGGTATCGGTGAGCTGAGCAGCCTTGCTAAAGACACCCATAAGTTTGAGTCCCGTTACCTGGACAAGCTGGTGGGTCCCTGGCCCTCTGCCGAAGCGATCTACCAAAAGCGTTCCCCGATCAACCACGTAGAACAAATGAACTGCCCAGTGATTTTTTTCCAGGGCCTGGAAGACAAGGTCGTTCCACCAAACCAGGCGGAAACAATGGTAAAAGCGCTGCAGGAACGCGGCATCCCTGTTGCGCATATTACTTTTGCCAATGAAGGCCACGGCTTCCGTAGCGGCGACAGTATCAAAATGGCTCTGGAGGGAGAATTGGAATTCTATAGCCGTATTTTTGCTTTCCCCCTGGCTGAAGCCGGCCCCGGTATTACCATTGAAAACCTGTAACCAGTTACTCACAACCCAGAGAGGAATCCAGTAGCACCATGGGAAGATGGAGACCGCCGCGCCCGCGCGGCTCCCGCTATATCACTGCGGAAGGTGTGCAACGCATGCGTGCTGAAGTAAAACATCTCTGGGAAGAGGTCCGCCCTAGAGTTACCCAAGCGGTCAGTGATGCCGCCAAACTGGGGGACCGCTCTGAAAATGCCGATTATATCTACGGCAAGAAACGTCTGCGGGAAATCGACAGCCGCGTGCGCTTTCTTACCAAGCGCCTGGAAGAAATAACCGTAGTAGATCGGATACCGGAGGATAAGGAAAAGGTCTTCTTTGGTGCCTGGGTGACCCTGGAGGACGATAACGGGGATTGCATTTGCTATCGCATCGTTGGACCCGATGAATTTGATGTGAAAGCGGGCCTAATCTCAATGGACTCCCCTGTTGCCCGCAATCTATTGGGGCGCAAACTCGATGACGAGGTGGATATCCGCCAGGGAGAGACATGGCAGACTTATTATATTACTGATATCCGCTACGAAGAGTAGAGATAGGTATCCATCCGCGCAGCTTCAAAGACTGGAATTGATAACCTCATTTAACAATCCAGCCTGATTAAAAAAGGCTTATTTCCCTTGAAATAAGCCTTAAAATTAAACCTTAAAAATAAGCTTTAAAAGCTAAGCCTAAAAAAACACTTAGAGGCTATTATAATACTCAATCACACCAACAGTTTCTCCGCTGGCAAAGACGGATTGGACGTCATCAGAGCTCATTCCAATTTTCAATTCGGCGTTATTCACATTGAGATCAAGATACAAGCTTCCCGCCTGAGAATAGGCATCATTCCACTCAGTCACCGCATCATTGAGATCATTTATAACGGCCGTATAGTTTGCCCCTTCCTCATCAGAGATCGCAGTGTGAATATCGCTAATCGCTGAAGACACATCATTTTCGAGCGTTTGCCACTCCTGCAAAACAGCCTGCAAGTTTTCTTCAACCTGTTGAGACTCTTCTGCTAACTGTCCAAAGCTCTGCGACAACATCTGAAGAGTAGAAACATCAGCAGTGACCAGATCCATTTCTGCTTGTTTGGCCTGGATACTCTTTTGATCAGCAACAATTTTGGCTGCATCCAAAGCTATAAAAGTGGTTGCCACCGCAGCCACAGGACCCATTACAAACCAAGTGAGTAAGCCCTCAGGGAAAGCGACGATAGAAGCTACTGTTCCGAGGGAGATCGCAGTGGCATCTGCAATACCAAGCGCCACTATGCTCGCTGTCAGCGATTTAATATCCGCCTGTAAGTTTTTAATATCTTTCTTTAGATCATTAATCTTTGTCTCATCAGCCTGCGCATCCTGTACAGATTTGTCAGCGATCGATTGCAGTTGAGTCGCCATATCCGGCAGCTTATCTTGAAAGCCTTGAATTGCCTGGAGTGCACCATTGATAAAAGTAGAAACAAGACCCAACTGAGTCGTTATCGAGTTAAGATCATTTTTTAAAATATTAAGAGCCGAAGCATTACTCGGATCAACTTTAAGCGTATTTGCTTGAGTTAAGGCATCCTGCAGCAGCTGGCTGATAATACCGTTGTAACCTTGCACTTCTCCCGGTACATCTAGGAGCCTGGCCAGTACGTTATTCACCCAATCAAGTGCATCCGTATTGGCCTGTGTATAGGCCGCAACAAAATCACTCCAATCCGGCGGATTTTGATTTAAAGTCGGCAAGCTCGAGGACAAAACATTGGTAACCAGAGTATTTATCGCAACTACATTTTGCTTGTAAGTATTCTGGGTATCGCGAATCGATTGGGCACTATGCTTAAAAGCTTTTGCCAAAGAAAATTTCACCACCACCGGGCTGGTACTTTTCTTCGCCACCAAATCTACGTCATCACTTACCTGTGACATATTTATTTCTCTCTTAATGAACATTTAAGATGAAACCAACGAACCTCTATGAAAAAAACCTATAATTAGGCGTCGCCAAATATAGCAAGATTCACCCAAAACAAACACGTTACTTCTTATAATCAATCGAAAAGAAAAAATCATCTATATTTCTTTTCTCAATATATAAGCCATCCTCACCTCAGCTATAAAGCTGGCATAGAAAACCATTAATATTTTCTTTTAGCCCTCACCCCCCAGGGGCTATAAGGATGAGAAACTTAGATGTTCCGAGAAAGCACTGCACTATTATTTTCATGGTTCGCAAATTATTTTTCACCAGCAACCCTAATAACCCAAAGAAATCTTTAAGCGGGAAGAGCAATACAGGTCCGATTCAATATATAAAAAATCGACTACCCACCTATGCGCATCTGCATTACCTAAACGCAAACATTAGGCAGCAATCACATCAAAGATCATGATGAGGTTAGTATTTTTGACTACCATCTTACTATAACAACCTAAGCTGTTATTAATATCGGAAACATTAAATAGTTGCTATTGATTATAACTCCATCTTCAAATGATCCCCCTTTATCCTATAACAAAAAAATACAACAGGCTATCGTATTGACAGCCGGTTATTAAACTCTTGTGAACTATCGAATAAGCAGCGACGGCTCTCAGAAATCAAAATCTTGACAGAGGATCGTTGTTTATTTCTAAGTCATTAGTATTGTCGTATGCCCTTATGAAGCAATGGTTCTTGGTTATGTTCACTCAGGTATCATAATGACGAAGAATAGTCTCCAAAAGGCCTTCGAATAATTAAAGTCAATTCATCGCAACCAATTGAGTCCTGCGAGAGTTTATCGTATATATGGGCATCGAAAGACCACTCAGTTATGAAGGATGATTCAATTATTTTTTTCAACATCTAAAGGGTTTATTCATGGAAAAAAGAATGGTGCAAGAAAACGCTAAATCACACTTCAGTACACGATTAATCTACCCAGCTCGACCGGATTCTGGCGCGAAATAGGCATTCGTAACTCTACCCAGAGACGTGAGGTAAAAATTCGGAGAATATCCTCTTAAATTTCGAATTATTTCGGGCTTAGCTTGAGCTAAACAGCCATAAAAGCGATCAAATAGGCAACACTAGAGCCGACACAAATTTTAAATACTCCAAATGATTATGACCCATCTCCTTTCATCTCCATAAAATTATATGGTGCTTTTTAGTTTGCCCCTGAATGACAGAAGATAAGATCAGGCCTGACTTGTAGGAGTAGTCACGGTCAGGTCATATTCTCGATTTTAGAACATGGAATTAACCATTTCTTTTGTTTTAGACTTGCCTGTGCCGTGACTGAGATCATCCCAGGTGACTTTCCCACTAGCCAGATCAAGCTTAACGCCTTGATGCCCAATGTAATTATCGCCTTGGCGTAGGCTCATCTCGTTAAAAACACCCTGACTGGTGAATGTAAACTTTTCGAGATGGGAGATATTAAAATTGACATCAAACATTCGATTAAAATTTAATACGCTACGCACTTCATCAATCAAGGCTTGAGTATGTCGCAGGCTTGAGCCGTTACCGCTCATGGTTTGAAAAGAAGAATTACCATTCAGGGACACGCCACCAAATACCCAACCTCTCCATTTTCTTCCGGGCGCAAGAGGACAGACCGCTGCCATTATCTCAAGGGCATCAGCTCTTACTTGAGGAGCTTGCATTGAGCCCGAGAAGTGAGCGACTACACCTATTCTTCTCGGTGCACCGCTGTAGAGCACTAGTCCTACACAGGAACCGTACCCATCAGATCGTAACTCTCCCGCGTTGTTGTCTGTCACCCAAGTACACTCAGGTCTGAAACGATAAGCTGCGTAACCACCCCCTAATTGAACGGCCATAGCATAGACTCCTTATTGGAAATTTATTCGATATGTGACCATTTAGCCCGTATTAATATAACAATAAATTAAGCGGTTGCCTTGATCAATATCAGTAAGCTGTACCTTCAGCCCCTTACCGCCAGATGGTTTTAACGCCTCAAGATTATCGGGATAAGTCCTATGGATTTAGGCGGGCTGGAGGTCTCACTTTCACTTGATTACCGATATCTACCATGTATTTACTGATTCCTTAATAAATGAGCGAAGGATACTGAGCGTATAAAAAACGATACACCACCTAATTGGAAATAATGTATATCCACTCCACAGATGACGAGTGAATGCATGGTACGGTAGAGTTCAATATTGGGAGTACGGAGTCGAAATGACAACTGGTATTAAGTTTCTAGAGAGGTCAAAATTTTCCTCAAAAGTACATGAATACAATCTTGGACTCAGCTTTAAAGCACATCATGCCCTAATCAGCAAACACAACCCTATGATCGTTCATTAACTGATTTGGTGTTTTGTATACTAACCCTTCTTTTAACCGGGAGCTTAGCCTTATTACTGCCTCTCTTATCTCAGTTTATGTCACTTTCTTTAATTCTATACCTTGCAAAAAGCATAGACATAGCAAGCCGTTAGTATTTTCATTCAACCCTCAATCCCAGCGAGTTGTAAAAGTATGTAAAATAGATATTTACAAAGAGTTCACATTTTTTATTTCATGATCCGAAAATTATTTTTCATTGCAAACTGTAATAGCATAAACACAATACTTTAGTGGGTAGAGTAGCACCTGCTGGACTTAGACTATTAAACCTGTGCGGATATTGTGAAGTACATTACCCGCTCAATAATGGTGTTCAAGACGTGACTTTAGACCCCGCCTATCATGGTATCAATCGCCGAAACACCTATCGGTGGCTTATCCTCAATAAGCCTAGGGCGATCATCATTAATCACTCAATTCATTATTTACTCGTGTCGATTTACTATTGGGACGCTCGCTGTATTTCTTGTCCTTCAGGTGTAGGTGCCTATAAAGGACTCCACTAACCAGCATATTCGCCTAAGTATGGAGATAAATATTCTCGTGAATAATCAGTTGCTCTCGACCCTCAAGTAACCAACTAGAGACCAGCTCCGGGCTCCACTCTAAGCATACTGAACTCAATGAGACCAATCATTACTGACGTCATTTTGATTGACTTAGCCATATCTTTATGACACAGCTTCACCTTTTCCTACCTAGTCAGCAATGCACTTCAGAGATGATCCAAGCCTTATAATGATCTTCCCCTCCCAATCCACCTAATCACACCCTTCGAAAGTAAACATAAGAAACGATCTATGTTCACTGCATTTTCGACTCTCTCTAAATTTTTCAGCAGAAATATCTATTTAGGGAAACTCAGTTAATCATGCAATACTTTTGCATACTCACCCTTGTCGGCCAGTAACACCCAGGCACCACTTGACATCCCATATATGGAAATCTACTTTAAGTCTATTAGCATTCGATTCTGCTCGTTGAAATCGACGCATAAAATAATTATGCATTCGCAAAATAAAAATCAATATTACATTAAGCTGTATTTCAACCATGGATTACCAGTGAATCATATCGATATACCCAAGAAAAAGCAGACAGAACTTGCAAAGAAGGCTTCATTTGATGACATTCCAGACTTTGCATTCAACCCAAAAGATGATTGGGTGGAGGTGTTTCAGAAGGGGCTAAAGCAAATTGATTTTAATGATAAGTGCATTTATGAAGTGGGAGTTGGCATAGGGACTAATTTATTTTTTTTGCTCGACAACTTTCACCCACACTCTATCTATTTCAGCGATATCGACGCTCGATTAACGCACCGCGCCTATAAGAACTTAAGCTTTACGCACTCAGAAAAACTACCAATTTGCAAACCGATACATGGCGACATCGATCTTATTGAAACAAAACTATCCGACAATGAAAACCACTCTTTAGATTACATTATTGCATGCATCCCTCAGGTTTTTAACGATAAAATAGACAAGCAACCACCTGACTTTAATGCGCATTTTTATCGAAAACACTCTCTCAAAAAATCTCCTTACCATAAACTAGGACTAGATCTAAATTATTCCTTATTGAAACTTGCCAAGAAGAAATCACCTAAAGCTGAGGTGATATTAAATCTTAATTGTCGCTTCGGCGTAACACCCTTGTTACAGTTATTTATTGATAGCGGCTATATGCCAAACCTGCTTTACCAAGCAAGAGTAAAGCAATGCATGACAACTGGATTAGATTTTTTTGTTGAAGCGGAAAAGCAGGGATTAAATTGTGAGTTCTACAATAACCCTCACGCCCGCACACCGATTAGCGCACATGAAGCGGAGAAATCAATTAAATATGGCCCTATTTACCATTCAGTAGCAGTAATTCGAGGGAAACCAAACTAAAGCCACCTAAAATGGATACAAATAATGGCTGTTGATAACATTCAACATGAGACTTCAATAAAAAAAAACCAACGCTTCCTATCAATAACTAACCCAGCAACTGAGGAAGTTATTGGGCGGGTGGCAATATCTGATCCATCCGAGGTCAACACTGCAATTAAGCGCGCTAATCTAGCCTTTACTAAATGGCGCCTAACAACCCCCATAGAGCGCGCTAACGCGCTTAGTAAATTAGCAACTTACATTGATCAACACTCTCGTGAACTTGCGGGCATTGAAAGCCGCAATACCGGCAAACCAATTAAATTGGTTTTGAAAGAGGAAATACCTTCCATTGTTGATTGCTTTCGATATTTTTCAGGAATTTGTCGCAATACAATGGATGTATCATCAGGGGATTACATCAAAGGGCATACGAGCCTAATTCGGCGAGAGCCATTGGGTGTTGTTGCACTAATTGCCCCCTGGAATTATCCACTTATGATGGCTGCCTGGAAATTAGCACCAGCGCTGGCTGCAGGCAATACAGTAATTTTCAAACCTTCGGAATTAACACCACTAAGTATCCAATACTTAACGGATGCATTTTCTGAAATTTTCCCAGCTGGTGTCATCAACCTAGTTTATGGTGAGGGGAGCATAGTAGGCAGTTTACTCGCAGCATCCGATATGGTCCAGCATGTCTCAGTGACAGGCTCATTTTCAACAGGACGTGAGGTATTAAGGCTGGCAGCCAGTAATGTTAAAGCCACTCATCTTGAGCTAGGTGGCAAAGCACCAGTAATAGTATTTGATGATGCCGATATTGATCAGGCGGTAGAGGCAGTGAAGTTTTCCGGATTCTACAACACTGGGCAGGATTGCACAGCGGCCTGCCGCGTTTATGTGCAATCGGGTAGTTTTGAGACCTTTACTACCAAATTAATCGATGCTGTAAAATCATTAAAGGTCGGTGACCCACTAGATCCCACTACTGAAGTTGGCCCCTTAATCAGTGCTCATCAGCGACAGAATGTGCATGCATTTATTGAGAATTGTCGACAATCTAATTCTGGAAAAATCGCTCTAGGCGGTCACTTCCTGAATGACAAAGGTTTCTATTATGCACCAACCCTGATATTAGGATGTCGCCAATCCGATGCTGTAGTTCAAGAAGAAATATTTGGCCCGGTAGTTACAGTCATGCCTTTCTCAAGTTTTGAGGATGCCCTAACCCTTGCCAACGATTGCCGATATGGATTAGCTTCATCAATATGGACAAATGATATACGTAAAGCCATAGCTGGCGCTAACCAAATGCGTTTCGGCTGCACATGGATTAATACGCATCTGACTTTTTGTAATGAGATGCCCCATGGTGGATTAAATCAGTCAGGTTACGGTAAAGATTTGTCATCCTATAGCCTCGATGAATACAGTATCGCAAAACATATAATGATAAAATATGAATAGCATACCCCAGCCCACTACTAACCTAATGTTGGCACATCCTTGGTGGCAACGTGAAGACTTAAAGTATATCAATCGAAGATTGTACTTAGCCGGTCAATCACTCGAACAGATTGCTAAACAGGTCGGAACACCGACATTTGTCTATTCAACCCAACGTATTCGAGAGAATATCAAACGCTTGCGGGTGGCTCTTAGCCAAACTGGCCTGGAATTTGATATCTACTACGCGATGAAGGCCAATCGGAACCCGTCAATCCTAACACATTTAGCCGCCAATGGAGATATCGGCATCGATGCTTGCTCACCAAAAGAAGTCTTGCGGGCCATGTCTTGTGGTTTTAGTGCTGAAAAAATCTCATTTACTGGTACTTCAGTTTCCATGGATGATTGGAATTTTTTATATCGCCAGCAAGGGATAAAAATTAACTTGGATTCTTTGGCTGCTCTCAAAAACTATGGTGCGTATGGCAAAGGAAAAAAAGTCGGCATTCGTATTAATCCAGCACTAGGCCTAGGATATAATGATAATACCCTTCTACGATACAGCGGTACTGAAGTAACTAAGTTTGGCATCTATCAAGAACAGCTCGATGAAGCTATGGCGATTGCCAGATTCTATGACCTTAAAATATCCCGTGTACACTTTCATACAGGGTGCGGATACCTGAACCAGCAGCTGCCGGTATGGGATGAGATACTTGCTGCGAGCCTGGAATTTATCGACCGTCTTGGGAATATTAATGAAGTCAATCTTGGTGGAGGCTTGGGCGTACCTCATACCTCTAATGACGCACCACTAGACTTAAGTAATTGGAAAAAGATAATTCATCGCCACTTCAAAGGTAAAAATATTAGAATTGCAATTGAACCTGGCGATTATCTTCTAAAAGATGCAGGCGTTTTACTACTACAAACTGTGTATCTAGAACCAAGACGTGACAAATTTTTTCTGGGTGTCAATGGCGGCTTTAATTTGGCTATAGAGCCAGGATTTTATCAAATGCCCTGCGAACCGACCCCATGCGTTATAAAAGGGAATAAAAAAATTAAGGTCACTATTGCTGGAAATATCAACGAATCAGTTGATATCTGGGCGAAAGACATTGACATCCCAGAAATGAATACTGGAGACACTCTTGTATTGATCAACGCCGGCGCCTATGCATCAGCGATGAGCTCAAACCATTGCATGCGCGGAGAATTTAATGAAATTGTAATTCCTTAATAACTGAAATGCCATAAGGAAAATTCTTATCATGAATGAAGTATTCGACATTTCCAATGAAAGTAAAGAATTAAAAAGAAATGATCAAGCGTATTTATTGCACCCCTGGGGAAGCTTATCAGAAAACACCAATGACGAACCTATGATTATTGAAAGTGCTAACGGTGTTTATGTCACTGATAGTGATCGCAATCAATACTTAGATGCCATTGGTGGTATGTGGTGCATGACTCTGGGCTACGGTAATGAAGATCTAGCTCTGACCATGCAGGAGCAAGCTGTCCGCATGCCTTATTACACCCCTTTTGGTAGCATGAGCAATATCCCAGCGGTGCAACTTGCAAAAAAGCTTGCTGCCTTGGCCCCAGGGGATTTGAATATTGTCCATTACACTAACTCAGGCTCCACCGCTGTAGATTCAGCCATTCGCTTTTGTCATTACTATTTCAATGCGACGGGGAAAGAGTCAAAGAAAATTATTCTATCTCGCAAAGATGCGTATCATGGCAGTACATATCTTGGGGCCTCCTTATCTGGGAAAGCATGGGATCGAACCTGCTTCCAATATATGGATACTCTCGTACATCACCTTAGCTCCCCTCATAGCTATCGACGGCCACCACACATTGCTGAGGAGAATTTTTGCAATTACCTATTGAATGAGATGGAAGAAGCCATACAGCAACTGGGGGCAGACAATATCGCCTGTTTTATCGCTGAGCCAATACTTGCTTCTGGCGGTGTTATTGTGCCGCCTAATGGATACCATCAACGTGCACAAGAGTTAATGAAAAGACATAATATTTTGTTTGTCAGTGATGAAGTGGTAACAGGATTTGGAAGGCTGGGCCATTTCTTTTCATCGAACATACATTTTGGACTTGATCCAGACATCATCATTACGGCAAAAGGTTTAACGTCAGGTTATGCTCCTTTGGGTGCGATCATTCTCTCAGAACATCTAGCGAGAGAAATAAAAGAAACACACCTTAAAAATCCAGTTTTTACTAATGGCTACACTTATTCAGGCCACCCAATTGCGTGCGCCGTAGCTTTAAAAAACATCGAACTCATGGAAAAAATGGCGCTTTGCGAACACGTTCGGTCGATTGGGCCTTATTTTATCGAACGCCTACAAGAATTAGAAAAATACCCCATCGTTGGCGATATTCGGGGACATCATTTAATGGCCTGTATTGAATTTCGTGCAAGCAATGCCTATTCACCGATTCCGACACTTGAAGATATCGCAATAGCACAAGCAGTTGACACCCACTGCCAAAGATTAGGCTTACTAGTAAGGCCCTATGAAAGCCTATGTATTCTCTCTCCCCCTCTTATCATCAATGAACAGCAAATTGACAGTATGATCAATATTCTCCAGAACGCAATTGAAGAGACGATGAAAGAAATGGATTGACTTTATATTTAGAAAAACCCATAAACTTACAAATTAGTACAGTGTATGCGCTCAGAATTAAGCTGGCTTGGCGTTATCGATATTTAGAATCTGACAGCTTGGCTTCAGGCTTTTCATTTATGCCTTTAAAACTAAACCCTAAAGCTCCTCACGGAATCATTGCTGATAAAAAGTATTGAAACAGAAAATCCAATCAAGCAAAGAAAAGCGTCCACACTGAAAATTCGGAATATGCCAGTAGCTATATCAGGGGATATGGCCAAAATTGTAGCATTAACACCTAGTCCCAGCGCACCTCCTATATACTTAAACATATAAATAATTGATCCGGTACGACTTGACTCCCCTGGAGTTACCGCAGTAATAGCCGCGGTGATAATTGCTGGGCTATAAACGCCAATACTTGTTCCGACCAACAATAACCCAGGGAGATAAGCCACATAATTAACTTCCCCCTCCAAGTCTGAAAGCATAAATAATCCTGCGCACATTCCCAATGCTCCGCCACAAATTAATATCTTCGCCCCCAATTTTTCATGTAAGACTCCAGAAATAAGCGCAAAAACACCAGATGCCGCCATCAAAGGTAGCAAGGCAAAACCCGCCTGTAAGCTAGTATATCCATGTACCTTTATAAAAAGCTGAGGGATATAGAAGAGGGTTGAAAAGAAGGCAACGGCAACAAAAAGCATACTTAGCGCTGACGCCATAAAGCTGCGATTAACCAGCAACCTAACTGGCATCAACGCATTATCCTTAGTCCAAAATTCAATCAAAACAAAAGCGCTTAAAAACACGAATGAGAGGGCAAGAAGACTGGCGATAATGTTATTCCAAAATCCGATCTGCTCTATTTCATCCATTGCCAGCAAGAAACAAAATAGCGCCACAGAAAGAGTGAGCACCCCCAAATAATCTATACCTTTACTTGGCCTATTTACATTATCTGAGGGGTATTTACTCCAGCAAATAATCATAATCAAGATTGAAAGAGGTATATTGGAAAATAAAATCCAGCGCCAACTTAAGTAATCTGAAAATACACCACCAATCACTGGGCCAAACGCACTAGCTAATCCAGTGACGGCCAAAATCAAACCCCCAGTCTGCCCCGCACGCTCTTTGGGCATTAAGCTATATGCCATTCCAAGAATGGACGCCCACGCTAAAGCACCACCAACCCCTATAAAAGCACGCGACAAAAGTAGCAACCACACCTTTTCTGCCATACCGCCCAAAAGAGAAAAAACAGCGATGACTGCAATACCAATTAGAAATATTCTTTTCCGCCCATATATATCTGCAAGATTTCCGCTAGTAACTATTAATACGCCAAAAACAAGAACATAGGTATTGACAAGCCAATGACCTACCGCAATACCAACTGAAAAAGATCCCTCAACTGAAACTATTGACGTGGAAAAAGCAGAAAAATCATTACATACTAGAAACACAGCAAGTAAAAGAACAAACAGCCCCCAATAATGTAACGCTGAAAGTGACCCCCTAGTTGATTCCATAAGTTATTTCACAAGATGAATTTTTGATCGCACGGAAAATGTTGTAGCTTTCAATGTCAACTGTAACATTCAACGCCAATAAAACCTGCAACACTCCCCTGAACTACAAGATACTCAACATTTCGGCAAAAGTGCGACACATTTTAGTTACACTTTGCGCCATAAGTCTCGCCTAAACTCCAACACCCTGCTGCAATGAATACGATCAAATTTGAAACGAGGACCATTAAGCAAAAACCCTGATGCTTAATCCTTTTTTGAGGGAGCACCTGAAACAAGCAATGCATAAACTTACCAGCTGACTAGCGCCACAAAACTCAAAAAAAATGTGTGTAGCTTACGATACCCTTCTAATGATAACGGCAGTCATTCCAAAACACCTTTCTATAGATGCTTACCGGAAACATCGACCTTATAATAACTGTCCATTGTCTCTATATTTATTATCTTTAATGGCAACTTGCTGTAATAAACTTGTGAGTAGAGGTCTCTCATTACGAGAATTAATACTATAAAAACCATATTCAGATAATGCTCAACTCAAAATAGAACAAACATAGCTTAAAAGATATGGTTCAACCTTGAATTAAAACAACACACAAATAAGATAAACAATAACAAACAATTAGAATAAAAAGCAGAAACACCATGATTTACTACTATATCCTTTCCTGAACTGAGAAAAACTGATCCAATCCACGACCCAAGGAGGCCTGGATGCCACAGCCAAATGTGCGTCCCAGCGAGACTTATTTAACCCTATTAAGGTCTCAGTTCGATTTACTGCCAGCTTACAGGGTTCAAAACCCTGCCCTTCATAGATTATTTCGGGAAGCACTGGCGATTCAAAAATCGCTCCTGACCTTCTCCTGGAGCCAGCTAGAGCAGCAGGCACGCCGATGCCTAGGGTTGGGGTATGCCGAGTTTCGCGGCTTACAAAGCCGCGGAGACAAATCATCGATGCTGCAACAGATCGACCATCGGATGGGATTGGAATTTCTGTTTGTATTACGCGGTATTGCCATCAGCGACCGTCGTGATCAATTTGCAAATAATTTTGAAGAGGGTCTCCAACAGAGCGATCCCAGCGGCCGACTCGACAGGCTATTGACAAAGGCTGAAGAGATGGTGGGCGCGGAAATCCCCGAAAGTACCGTTGAACGATTGCGGGCAAGATTGGCAGGCATCGAGACAAGAGCGGATATCCAGGCATCCATGGAGAGGCTAGCAAATGGTGAGACGGACAATATCGGTCTACTCGACGCCTATCTTCCCAATAAAAATAAGTCCTTAAATCCAGGTCTGGCAACCCACACCGATGCTGTAATTATGTGCCTTAGCCGGGGCCTGCTGGCCTTGGCGCATGCCCAGTTTAATAACGCCTTGAAGGCAGGGGAGCATAAACCTGGATTTTCAGCGGCTGACATCCGCGAAGTGAAAAGTGTCACGCATGCATTTTCCAGTTTCCTGCAGGGGGGGCAAAAGCAGGTTTACAGTGCGCTCTTGGTTGGAGATCCACAGAACATCACAAACGCCTCACTATTATTTGCCGGAGAAATCGAGAGAAGATTACCGGCACTCGCAGGGGCTCAGGCGGCGATGCACACTGTCATTCAGGCGCTTTTACAGAGAAATAGCGGCGGCTTGGCAGAGCGGCTCGGGGATATCGCGGTCGACGCTCATTTTCTAACCCGCAAGGCCATTGCCTGTCACACAGCCTGCTACCGGCTTGCCGCCAGCGCTTGCGGCCTGGACACGCCAAAAGATATCAGGGATCTGCAGAAAAACATCGCCTCCATATCCTTTACCACCCCCCTTCCCAATGGCAAGAATGTGGAACTTGCTAAGCTGAACAACGATTTTGAGGGGGAGTTTGTTGAGGTTCGGGGTTTTATACAGGAGGTCACCTCTCCACCCCAAGAAGGTGGCATGCTATTAAGCCATCTCAAGCTGCAAGACCCCTCCAGCGGTGCCGAAGCGAATGCGGTGGTGCGCTTCTCTCACCTGCCTCACGCGGGTGTTACCAAGGGTGCTTTTTGTAAACTCAGCGGTACGTTTAAGAAAAGCTCGAGCCTGCTGAGCGGTAGGCCCGGCGTGGAGGTAGACGCATTAGCACTGGCCGACCTCGGTAAAAATAGCTTCGATGTCGCTTTTATGCGGCTGGCAAATCGCTGGTTCCAACCCTGGCGAAGCAATGCAAATCTTTATTGGTCTCTTGGCGCCCAAAGTGCCGACGGCAGTGACGTGGCTGCCCAGGGTGCCGCAGAGCTGCTCTTTACCCCGTTGATACGCTAACAGGAGATTCACCATGCCACCGGATGACGGCTGTTTATCGGAACAGGAAAGTGTCGAAATCAAACTGTTAGAGCTGGAGGTGTTGCTCGCGATGGCACAACTGGCTAAGGCTGAGTGGCACGCTGCCAAAGAGGCTGTGCGAGCTGAATGCCTGGAGACCGCTATTCCCAGCCTTCCCAACCTGCATCAAAAAGATGAAATGGACATGCCTATTGAGCCCATGGATCACGCGGTGGCCGAGTGTATTGAAACGCACCCCGATGTCTTTGCCGCATGGGATATTTTTGAACAAGTTGCGCTGGAACTTGAAGTGGAGCTGGAAGACATGCACGGCTTGCTTGATGAGTGGAAGTCTTGCTCACATGCGCTCCACGGAGGAGCGCCTCTCAGGTAATTCACTGAATGCGGTTTATTGCCAACTTACGTCGTCAAACCCTCGATGCTTTCGCCAGCCATCTTGTCTCAGCTGATGGCTACCTGCTATCCGCCCATCGCATAACAAATCCCAACCTGCAACTGGCTGTTGAGGTGCGCAACAGGGGCCTGCCACTCTTTGCCGATAACGGCACAAAGCAGCTGATCGACTCGGTCATTGCAAAGTTTTCACAAAGCGCCCGAGCAGTGACCCTCGAGGTCAAATTGCTGCGCCGTCAGCTCGGCCACCTTCCCCGCGGTCGTGAAGTTCCACTCAGCCTGCGCAAACAAGCAGACGCCCTGGCCGAATCGGTGCTTACCGATTGCACCGAACGTTCGGAGTCTATCGACACCAACCAGCTGATTCAACGCCAGCTCTCTATGAACCCCACTGACCTGATCGCCCAGGAGGATTTCACCAGTACCTGTTTGGTAGCCCTGGACCTGGAACGCGAGATCACCGGCTGGAGCGTGGAGCGCATCGCCGCGCGTAACCGTCGCAGTTTAAGACTCTGGCAAAAGGTAGCCGAGCACCGTTTATGCCAGGGGCTCACAACGTATGCCGTACTGAGTGCAATGGATTACAACACCGCCCGCCATGCGGGGCAACTCGCCGCAGAGGCCGGTGTATCATCGGCAGCCATGGGGCTGGCCGGCGTTTGTGGCGATCTCAACGCGACAGACTTTTACGTGAGTGGCCGGGCCTCATTTAAGCTTGCTCGGCCAGTTCCGCGCCGTTATGTGCGTCTGGCACAAGTGCTCAAAGGTATCGCAGAGGGGTATCGTGATCGCAACGCAACCCTGCAAAGATTTCACTGCCTGGGCCTGGGCGCTCCATCGTTACTGCCGATTGCCGCCGCGGCCCTACCGGCAGAAACAACGGTCACCGCAGATGCCACCAGCCCTATCCATGCCGCGGCAAAAGACCGGGTACTTTACGATCCGGAAAACTTCGGCGACCGAGCCAGCACCAAAGAGATCGTTGAGCGTATTTTGAATGGCGGCAGCTGGCCATTTCTCAGCCCTTTCACAAAGTCCTTTAAGCAAAGATTTGGTCACGACCCTGAGGGCGCCCGGCGCTGGTGGACCACACTCGGGAATCCGAGTATTTCAAGAGAAATTTTGCGCGAACCCAGCGATCTGACCTCGTCACTGCCCTTATTTTGCGAAGCAGACCAACAGGTTCGACCAATCGCCCGAGATACCTGGATCGCCCACAATCACTGGGTTCTCGGTGAACTCACTGAAGGCCGTAGTGGGCCACAAAGACGTGAATTTGCCCACCGAATTATCGATCACTGGCTGGATGGCCCTTTAACCACCACCAGCCGGGGCCTTGGCGTCGCTAAAAGAATTCTTTTGGACTAAGCCCCTGAAAGAGAAAAATCAACTATAAAAATGGTTTTCGTTATCGGGCCGATTTTATCGCGAGTGCCGCAACAACACCCCACACCCAGTTAAAGAACAATACAAAAACTGGAGTAAGTATTCCTAATTCAAACCCGGCTATCCCGCTGCCAGTCATCATTGGGAAAACGACAAATAGCTGAAAAACCGAAGGCAGTAAACTCAAGATGGCCCCTTTTAACAGCAAATTTGATGACTTAAAAGGAAGGAAGAAAAACAGTCCCCAAATGCCGCCCCAGACAATCCTTGGGTAGAGCCATTCAGCAGATAAGGCGGGAGCAATAGAAACACCAAGGGCAGCAGTAATACCAAGGACCCCAAATAGCCAAACCATTAAGCTATTTGCCAAAGCGCCCAAGCAGCCCGCGGCAAAGAAAATCAGTAGTTTTTTCATTTTTAATCTCTGGGTGCCAAATAGCGGAATTCATCACTTACATCTCCCCCCCCAAAATAGCAAATATTCAAGCCCACCTACGTAAAAATTAACTCTGAACAGTCGTACTTTTCAAAATACAACGATGATCGGAATAAGCCGCACAGGAAAATAGACTTATATAGAACCAGCAAATGAAAGGGCTCACCCCTTTGATCCTTTCCGCCTCCAGACCAGAGACTCTAAATGGCACCTCATGCTTTTATGAATAAATCTCGATTTTCAAAACGCAAAACAAACTTATCTTGAATACCATTTTGTACCAATTAGCAGTGCGCAAAAGCCTCTATTAGGCGCTCAAATATAAATATTTTGAGCGACATAACCTCCAAGTAAGAAAACATTTTCAAAGTGAGAACCAAGCCCTCAACTGATCGGATTGGCAACCTGCCGCGACAGAAAATACCTATCATTTAATCCAATGAATTCCTGTAATACACAAGTGGTACATTTATGGTGCTTGGCACCAGAAATTAAAATCAAAATAGGAATACGTACTGATGAAAGTACCTGTAGTAGGAATGCTATACCCGATTTTTTTAGGATTGGCGATACATTCGACCAGTGCAAATGCGCAGTCTTTTGATGAAAGCGCGTATCAAGATAGGCAACTGCAATATATTGAGGAGGGGGTTTCTTCCACCAATGATACCGCTGTAGTCCTACAGGCGTACACTGGCGATGAACTTAACTGGGAAGCACTGAACAAGAACTTGGATGTCCTGCGCAATGGCGGGAAGAAGAATTCAGACTTCACTCTTACCCGGCTGATTCGCATCCTGTTTTTCCGCCCGGAAATTAAAGACGAACTATTTGCCGCCCTGGACGGATACCAATTCTGGTTCAAAGAAGGTGGCACTGGCGATCATGTCTTCGCCTCAGAAAACCATATGATTATGTACACCTCTGCCCAATATCTCCTGCAGGAGAAATACGGAGTATTTGAGGATGACAGAACTTATAAGCGCTTAAAACGCTACCTGGAAGTAAAAAATCAATATGGCTTCTATGAATTTTACTCCCCGGTCTATTACCCCTACACCCTATCCGCGTTACTTAACTTGGTGGATTTTTCCGAGGACGCAGAAATCCGCGAACTGGCCACAGGGGCTGCACAGCGCCTGCTGCAAGACATATTGCTGGTTACCAATGACCAGGGCATTCTTTTCTCAGCCGCCGGCCGCAGTAATGACGGCTACCGCAGGAATGGCTCCGGGGGCAACATCAACCGCATCATTTACCTGTTAACGGGCCTGGGCAAAGAGTCAGTAAGAACCCCAAGCCCCGCAGGGGTAATGCTGGCCACCTCCGGCCTGGAGATTAGCGACGAAGTCTTCGAGTATTTCGGTAAAGACCTGAATATGAATTACTCGGTAGGCCACTCTCTCGGCGATGCCAGAAACAGCCTCTATGCCGACTTCCCCCGTGAAGAGCGCGTCCCCTTCTACTGGAGCCAGGGCGCCTACTTCCATCCCGATGTCGCCGCCGACACCGCCTGGTTTGCCAGCAAATATCAGCTTGAAGGGTATGAAGGCCTGAAAGCATTCGATCAATTCCTGGGGCTCTCTGAAGCCGCCGCCCCCGCCGCCGCCAAAGCTGGCGCCGTGTTCAGTCGCAGCTCGGTGCTCTCCAGCGCAAACTTCTCCATATACAAGGATGGCGGTGTGATGATGCATTCCATCCAAAATTACTGGGGTGGCCGCCAGGGTTACCAGCAGACTCCCTGGATTGCCACCACCGGCACCCAATCAGTCTGGGCAAAGGTTGGCGATGGCAATAGCACCATGCAGAACGATCATCTGCCCAAGATCAAGCAGGTCAACAATGTCGCGGTGATCCAGTACAACCCCTACCCGGAAATTGAACTGTTCCACTCCGGCGGCTCCAACGTGGCCCTGCAATGGCCGGAAGGCTTTGAAGAGGAAAAACGCAGCGGCAATTGGAAGTTTGGCAAGGAAGACGATGGGTATATCGCCGTGCGTTATCCCTGCGGCAATGGCGACTCCAACACTGTCACCTGCGACTGGAACGAGCAGACCTGGGTAGTCATTATGGGAAGCGAAGCGCGTTACGGCAGCTTTGAAGCCTTTAGCCAAAAGGTGCTCAATGAAGTCAGCTACGATGCCGACTGGGAATGGCACGGCTCTTTCTGGAAAGGCACGTTGAAATATGTGTACGACTCAGACGTCAAGTTTGATGGAACCGATATCAGCTTGACCTGGTAATTCCGCGCTCAGTTACTTTCGGGGAGGGTCCCCTCCCCGAAAGCCTCCACTCCCTTAGCAATAACCCTCACCAATCAATCCCAAATTGCATTACCCAGAAAAAGTCCCCCAAGCCAAGAGATAAAGCCGCATCAATCTAGTTGACTCTATCAACCAAAAAACATAAAGTTGACAAAGTCAACCAAGCAACGATGAGTTCATAGTGGCCTATCCCGTTAATGAAGCCTTACATCAACTGATTCACGCCTACAAAAGGCGGCTACGCACAGCCACTCAAGCGCAGAGAATAGACCTTCCGGTTAATCACCTTCGCGTGCTTAAGGGGGTCTGCAAGTGCCCCCAGAGTACCGCCCGCTCAATTTCGCAGCGAATGAACCAGGATAAGGCCCAAGTTACACGGGTACTGAACGAACTGACGCAGTCCGGGTTGATCGAGAAGGCTGAAAATCCGAACGATCGGCGCAGTCAGTTTCTTATTCCCACAGTGGCAGGGCAGCGAACCCTCGAAAAAGTGAACGCCCTGGAATCAGAAGTTGCAGGCGAGATGACCCATAACCTCAGTGACCAGGAACTCAAAGTGTTTACCCATATCGCCAATGTCATGATTCAAAACTTGGCCGAAGATTCCGCCAAAGACTAGGAGATCCCAATCCAATGGCTGACAAACGCACATATGAATTGACTGTCGTACGCCGTGTAAAAGTCTCAGAACACATGTTACGAATTACTTTGGGGGGCAATACACTTGAGTCCTTTCCCTCAAACCAGGAAAGTGCCTACATCAAATTCGTTTTCCCGCAGGGCGCAGGGGAACGACCGCTGATGAGAAGCTATACCATCAGACATCAAAGAGAGACGGAAATCGATATCGATTTCGCTTTGCACGATCACCAAGGGCCAGCCTCAAACTGGGCGGTGAACGCACAGCCCGGTGATCGGATCTTGATTGGTGGACCTGGCCCCAAGAAACTTATTAATCACCAGGCAGACTGGTTCCTACTCGCCGGCGATATGACTGCCCTGCCCGCCATCAGCGTTAACCTCGCTGAACTGCCCAGCACGGCCAGTGGGTTTGCCGTTATAGAAGTGGCAAGTGAGTCAGATATTCAGGACTTGGTACATCCAGAAAACCTGCAACTGCACTGGGTAATCAACCCCACCCCCACTGGCGCGCTTCTGCTCCCCAAGATTCAAACCCTACCCTGGATGAAAGGTCAACCCGCCATCTGGGCCGCTTGCGAGTTCGGCAGCATGCGTACTCTGCGAAAATTCTTTAAGCAGGAGAAAGAAATTTCCAAGAACCACATTTACATATCCAGCTACTGGAAACTCGGGCAATCGGATGAAGGGCATAAGATTGCAAAAAAGCGGGATAATGAACAGACTGCGGGGATGGATAAATAGCGCTCTTTCTTAGCGATGGCTTTGCCGATGGGAAACGGTTGGCATGCTGTAGATATTAAAAAGACCAGCGCGCAGAATGTACTGTATTTTGATTTCTCTACGGCATGGATGCCGAGCAAGAAACGACAGGGAGCCTTTTCGGTATGCTGCAAAAGAGCTGTATTTTACCCTGGCCTATCCAACCGATACCAATAATCGGCAATAAAGCCCCGCGCATCCACCTGTAGAGCTTGCCGGGATATTTCAGGTACTGCATTTTTACAATGCCACGCAAATATGGTCGCCCGCCCCGTCACTACCGCCGGAATGGCTGCCGATGCCGGATTGCTCTTGCAGTAAGCCGCGATCGCCTCGCTCGGCGCCCGAGCCGTGTCCGCTTTTTCTTCACAAGGAAGGTTGGCACCGGCAAAGCAGGCATAGACAGCGCCATCCATACAACGCCAGAAAGTGCCCCCCGCAACCCAATCCCTCGGGGCAGCCGCAGAAATACCCGCCGCCTGGTAAATACCCGATAACACCATCTGTGGTTTGGCCGGGCCGATATAGGGCTCCTGCGGATTATCCGCATTGACTACTGCCCTGCAATAGCGAACAGGATCGTTAAAAGAGCCCAAATAGCGGCCTTTTTCCTGTTCCGCAGCCGCTAAACCCACAGCACAGCAAAGCCAAAGAATCAGGCTCAAAAGTCGATATTCTTTTCGTCGAAGCATTTTTAACCCCAGTCCCAAGATTGAACGGCACCGTGAAATGTGTCAGGCCGCTAAAAGGTAGCGCTATCTATAGGATTATCCACCATGATCTAGCGGCCCCAGGGCTATCGCCGGTCACTCAAAAAACCTGGGGCACCTATAAATCAATCCGTAACACCTCTAAAAGACCCGCAGAGGCATTGCCAAATAATTCCAAGCCCCCTCACAACATCCACAAGTCACTCCATTCCGCGCAGAGCCACCCATTGTTGCTGACGGGCCCGCACTAACCGCACACCCAAATACCCTTGACGTCTCCTGGCAGCTAAATCACCATCGCCACCATTCACGACCAAACCAGGGCAGAGCAATCCAGGGGCAGTACGACATCCCGCGCTGGCTTCACCTTATAGAACGGGACTTATAGAGCAGCCCCCAATCTCCAGCAAGTGCGCCGGATGGGTTGAGGCCCGGCGAACAATGAATCACCGCGGCGCACTGGAGTGCACTCCACCACCCAACCCAATACCCGGTAACCCTTAGCGAGCAGTTAAAGCGTGGAACCAAGGGTATAATGTGCGCCATTGCCCAAAAACAGACAGACAGCATCCAAGCGACAACACCTGTAGCAATGCCAGCGCAAACCGAATTCGATTGGGCCACAGCGCCCCAGCAGTACACAAAGGACAAAAAGCATCCCATGAGCAGCAATAGCGCCGCCGAACAAATCAGCCAGGACAGTATCAACAAAGCCCTTTGGAATGCCTGCGACACCTTTCGCGGCACCATCAGCGCCGATACCTACAAAGACTTTATCCTCACCATGCTGTTCCTCAAGTACATCTCCGATGTGTGGCAGGACCACTACGACGACTACGCGGAAGCCTACGGCGACGAGCCGGAGCTGATCGAAGAGATGATGAAGAGCGAGCGCTTTGTCCTGCCGCAGAGTGCCAGCTTCTACACCCTGTACGAACACCGCCACGAGCCCGGCAATGGCGAGCGCATCGATCAGGCCCTGCACGCCATCGAAGAGGCCAACGGCACCAAGCTCAAAGACGCCGGCAAGAGCGTGTTCCAGGACCTTACCTTCAATACCGACAAGCTGGGTGAGGAAAAGCAGAAGAACACCATTCTGCGCCACCTGCTGGAAGACTTTGCCAAAACCGAGCTGAACCTGCGCCCCAGCCGCGTGGGCAACCTGGATGTGATCGGCAACGGCTACGAATACCTGATCAAGAACTTCGCCGCCAGCGGCGGCCAAAAGGCCGGCGAGTTCTACACCCCACCGGAAGTGTCCGAGCTGATCGCCGAACTGCTCGACCCCCGCCCCGGCGACCGCATCTGCGATCCTACGTGCGGCTCCGCCTCCCTGCTGATGAAATGCGGGCGCAAGGTGCGGGAACACCACAACAGCAAACAGTACGAACTCTACGGCCAGGAAGCCATCGGCTCCACCTGGTCTCTGGCCAAGATGAATATGTTCCTGCACGGCGAGGACAACCACAAAATCGAATGGGGCGATACCATTCGCAATCCCAAGCTGCTGGACAAAAACGGCAACCTGGACCTGTTCGATATCGTCACCGCCAACCCGCCCTTCTCCCTAGACAAATGGGGCCACGACGAAGCGGGCAACGACCCCTTCGGCCGCTTTCAGCGCGGCGTGCCGCCAAAAACCAAGGGGGACTACGCCTTTATCCTGCATATGATCGAAACCCTCAACCCCAAGAGCGGGCGTATGGGCGTGGTGGTGCCCCACGGCGTGCTGTTCCGGGGCTCTGCCGAGGGCAAGATCCGCAAGCAGCTGATTGAGGAAAACCTGCTGGACGCCGTGATCGGCCTGCCGGAAAAACTCTTCTACGGCACCGGCATCCCCGCCGCCATCCTGATCTTCGCCCGCGACAAGCAGGACGACAGCGTGATGTTTATCGATGCCTCGCGGGAATTTAAAGCGGGCAAAAACCAGAACCTGCTCACCCAGGACAATATCGACAAGGTAGTGGCCACCTACCGCCAGGGCGCCGATCTGGACAAATACGCCTATGTGGCCAGCCACAAGGAAATTCAGGAAAACGACTACAACCTGAATATCCCCCGCTATGTGGATACCTTCGAAGAGGAAGAGGAGATCGACCTGCTGGCAGTGCGCGCCGAGCGGCAGCAGCTGAAAGCGCAGTTAAGCGAGCTGGAAGGGGAAATGGAGCAGTATTTGCAGGAGTTGGGTTTTTAAAATGAAATCTAACTATTTTGAAACAATCCCAAAACACTGGAAACTAACTAAATTTGGAGATGTAGCAAAAATAACTTGTGGTGTTGCAGCAACTCCAGAATATGTAGATTCATCAGTAGGGATACCGTTCTTGTCGGCAAGAAATGTCCAAAATGAGCGACTTTCTCTAAATTTTTTCCAGTACATACCCTTGGAGCTTCACAGAAAATTAACTAAAAATACTAAGCCCGAAAAAGGTGACGTACTTTTAACTCGTGTAGGAGCTGGTATCGGAGAGGCCGCTCTTATTGATATAGATTTTGAATTCAGCGTCTATGTAAGCCTAACACTTATTAAATGCAAAAAAGAATTGCACAGTAATTTTGCAAAACTATTACTAAACACTAATTACTATCGATATTTAGCCACAAGAGATCAATTCGCTGGGGGAGGCGTTCAGAATCTTAATGTTCAAATGGTAAAGGAATACCCAATCCCTACCCCTCCAATCCCCGAACAAAAAAAGATCGCCCAAATCCTATCCACCTGGGATAAGGCCATCGACACCAGCGAAAAACTGCTCGCCAACAGCCGCCAGCAGAAAAAGGCCCTGATGCAGCAACTGCTGACCGGCAAAAAGCGCCTGCGGGATAAGAATGGGGTTCGGTTTAGTGGGGAGTGGAAATTAAAGAAATTATCTGAAATTTGCGACTTAAACCCCAGAAAGGCTGATGAACCTTCCGATGGTTTAGTATCTTTTATTGCAATGGACTCTGTATCTGAAGATGCCAAAATCAAGCGACAAGAAGAAAGGAAATATATAGACGTTAGCAAGGGGTTCACATCATTCATTGATCACGATGTGATTGTGGCAAAAATTACACCATGCTTTGAAAATGGAAAAGGAGCATATGCAGAGGGCCTAAAAAATTCCGTCGGCTTCGGTAGTACTGAATTTCACATCCTAAGAGCGAAGCAAGGCATTAGCTCGAAGTACATATACTACATAACAAATACATCTGAATTTAGAATTCGCGGAGAAGCTAACATGCAAGGATCTGCGGGGCAAAAAAGGGTAACTACAGATTATCTGAAAGGTCTAAAATTATCCTTACCCTCATCCCCAGAAGAACAGCAAAAAATCGCCGCAACCCTATCCAGCGCCGACCGGGAAATCGAAACCCTGCAACAAAAACTCGACTGCCTAAAGCAGGAGAAAAAAGCCCTGATGCAGCAGCTGCTCACCGGCAAGCGCCGGGTCCAGGTAGAGGAAGCCCAATGACATTTAGCGAAACCCTCGATCTCGATACACCCATCAGTGAAGCCGATCTGGAATTTATTGAGGACGTGCTGCTCAAATACGGCAACGACGATTCGGTGCTGGATATCTGCGAACTGGACGGTTTTCTCACCGCCCTGGTGTCCGGCCCGGAAATGATTCCCCCCAGCCGCTGGTTCTCCGCCCTCTGGGGCGGCCCCGGCAATGAGCCGGAGTGGCAGAGCGAGGAGGAGATGCAGCGCTTTACCGCGCTGCTGTTCCAGCTGATGAACAGCAATGCCATGATGCTGGTGGAAACCCCCGCAGAGTTCAGCGCCCTATTTCGTATCACCGAGCAAGAGGGCGAAGCTCCCTTCGCCATCGTCGAGGAATGGTGCTTCGGCTATATGCGCGGCGTCGACCTGGGCCAGTGGCCCAACCTGCCCGCAGAACTGGATACCCAGCTACAAGCCATCGCCCTACACGGCCGCGAGGAACACTTCGATCACCTCGGCACCCTCACCGATACGGAGCATCAGCACAGCGTCAGCCAAATAGAACCCGCCGCCCGCGCCCTGCACCGTCACTGGCTGCAACAACGGGCCCCGGAACTGTCGCCAACCCCTCACCGAGCAGACCCCAAAACCGGCCGCAATGACCCCTGCCCCTGTGGCAGCGGTAAAAAGTTTAAACGCTGCTGTTTGCATTGATAGCGGCAATACACGGCCCCGCATAAAATAGAGAACTCTATCCCGCTGAACAGAATACGCTGTACTTCAGATGTCCTGTGAACACATCTTAGAAGCGCCCAATCGATACCTATAGGGTCCGGGCTCAGCGTATTCTTTCCCTTCCTCTTTCCAGCAACTGCTCCTTTCCTAATCGGCGAAAACACATCGCCCAAATGCCAACTTTTAAAAACCCATCGCTGGGGCAAATCTATTGTTGACAATTCCGTGGCTGCCGCTCCAACCAAAAAATTCACGACACCCTCCCCGCAAGATCAAATTAATTGATACACGCGCCACGGCGACAACCTATTAATGCCGACCCAACTGACTCGCAATTATTTAATTCCTCTAAATTACTTTGAGTTGGCAGACCACTTCCAAAATGGCGCCAACCACCGGTAGGAATCCCCGCCCTTTTAACGAAGGAGGATATTAAATAACAGACCTTTGCTTTAAGATCGCTTGCAACAACTGATTAGGAGGTTTTTATCAAGCCGAGAGGCTAGCTCTATTTTAAACCCAGCTCTTTCGTGGGCAGAAATATAGCCTGCAAAAAAGCCTCCATCTCACTTTTTGCAGCAATAGCCGCCACTGGATAGATAGCACCCAGCGAATGGAAAATAAATAAGCCAGCACAGTATCAGTCTTTGCTGGAAAGTGCTAAGCGCATATAAAAACTTTCCCTTTCAAAAGGCTGCACATTCTTCTTGCCTGAAAATTGTCAACAAAATGACACCAAGGCTCCAGCTGGCTTATTGATTAATTATCCAGTGCATTCATTTTAAGCCTTCATATTTTGGTACCCCGAAGCATCAGAAAACCCTGATCCCAAAACCCAAAGGAGAATAACCATGGAAATGCAATTTAAAGACAGAGGATTCCTCTCAACGTGGCATTTAAATATGGTCACTTTTGATAGAGAAGATAACCTGTGGTGTGTGGGCACTTCGAATAATATCGGAAAGTGGAATTCAAGAACTTTTGGCCTCGTTGACAAAAAAGAGTACAACCAATCCTGGGATTCCAAGATGATTGCATTTGATAAGTCAAATGCCATGTGGAGCGTTGGGACTAAAGGTAATCTTGCCAAGTGGAATACCACCACTGGAGCCTGGGAGGAACCGGAGATTAAAAAGCCCTGGCCCCTAAAAATGATTGCCTTCGATAACTTTGGAGTAATGTGGTGTGTAGGCGCCGACGGTAATGTAGGTCAATGGAACCCCATTGACGGCAAGTGGGATGATCAGGGTGATCTCGGCGGCTGGAAACTGGATTGGATTGCCTTTAGGCCCGGTGACCCAAGAAATGATATCTACTGCGTGGGAACCGAGCACAACCTGGGACTTCACGATCCCAAATTCCCGAATGACACTTTCCATATCGCCTCCAATTTTGAATGTAAAAGCCTCTTTTTCCATGAAATATTTGGATATTGTATCGGTACTGAAGGCAATATGGGTGTCTCAATTTAATAGGCACTAGCTTTAGCGACTGGATAATATCCACACGCTAATTACAGCCCCGCCCAAGGAGTGCCTTTCTCACTTCTTGGCGCGGTGCAATACTCACAAGGCCAATAATCCAGCAGTGAGATAAGCACTCCGCTACCCAGTGCAATACCCCTACCAGGGACTCCCCAACCCCAAAACCACCAGCCAGCAAAGCAACGGCTAACCATCAGCTTCCAACCTCACAGTGCTCGAACCAACGCCGCTTGCGGCACAGCCTCGCAAGCAGCGAGCTGGGCAATAGCCCCTTTCCACTTGCTCCACAGCCCGGAAACAGAGACACTTTTATCCCAATAAAAACGGATTTCCCTTTGGAGATAGGCATTACCGTGGAAATGGATTACACAGCAGTACCAAAATTCCAAGAAGAATACGCCGCAAAGATCCCCGCCCTGGCCCTGTTATGCAATCTGGGTTGGTCGTTTTTACCACCCGCCGAGGCCAACCAAGCCCGCAGAGGGCGCCAGGACCAGGTGGTACTCACCGAAGTACTGCGCCGGGAGCTGGGCAAACGGACCTTCCATTTCGCCGGTAAAGAGCAGCCGTTCTCACAAAAATCCATCGACCACCTGATCGGCATAGTGTGCAGCCCGGCGCTCAATAAAGGGCTGATTGCGGCCAACGAAGAGCTGTACAACCATCTGCTCTACGGCATTTCGGTGACCGAGTTTGTCGATGGCAAAAAAGCCACCCCCACCATTGCCCTGATCGACTGGCACACCATCGACAACAATCACTTTGCCTTTACCGAGGAATTCAGCGTAACCCGCGCCAGCGGCGTAGAGAGCCGCCGCCCGGATATGGTGTGTTTTGTCAATGGTATTCCCTTGGTGGTGGTCGAGGCCAAGCGCCCGGATGGCAAGAAAGGTCCCTCTATCGACGAGGGCATTTCCCAGAGTCTGCGCAACCAGCGCCACGATGAAATTCCGCAACTGTTCGCCTACAGCCAACTGTTATTGTCGGTCAACGGCGCTGAGGGCCGCTACGGCACCTGTAACACGCCGGCAAAATTCTGGGCGGCCTGGCGCGAGGAAGATATCGCCGATGGGGAAATGCTGGCGATCAAAAACCGCCCCCTTTCCAGCGAACAAATCCAAACCCTGTTTCAACAGCGCTCCCCGGCGGACCTGGACTGGTACCAGACCCTGATCGCCGGCGGCGAACTGGCCCTGGGCGGCCAGGATCGGATGCTAATCAGCTTGCTATCGCCCCAGCGACTGCTGGAGATGGTCCGTTACTTCACCCTGTTCGATAAAAAGGCCGGCAAAATCGTCGCCCGCTACCAGCAGGTATTCGGCATCAAACGGCTCTTGGAGCGCATTGCCCAACGCGGCAATGATGGTGCGCGGGAGGGCGGCGTTATCTGGCATACCACCGGCTCCGGTAAATCCTTCACCATGGTGTTTTTAAGCAAGGCGCTGATCTTCCAGCCGAGTCTCAAACAGAGTCGCCTGATTATTGTCACCGACCGGGTGGATCTGGAGCGCCAGCTCAGCAATACCTTTGCCAGCGGTGGAGAACTGGCGGGCAAGAAAGATAAGGAAGCGGCGATGGCTACTTCCGGCAAGCGTTTGGCCCAGCAGATTGGCAGCGGCAATGAGCGCATTATCTTCTCGCTGGTGCATAAATTTACCGGCGCCACTGCCCTGCCGGAGTGTTGCAACGACAGTGCCGACTTGATTGTGCTGATCGACGAGGGCCACCGCAGCCAGGGCGGCGAAAACCATATCCGTATGCGCCAGGCCCTGCCCAATGCCGCCTTTGTGGCCTTTACCGGCACGCCCCTGCTGAAAGACGACAAAACCACCAATAAATTCGGCCCCATAGTCCATGCCTATACCATGCAGCGGGCGGTGGAGGATCGCACCGTAACCCCACTGCTGTACGAAGAGCGTATCCCGGACCTAAATGTTAACGAGCGCGCAATTGACCGCTGGTTTGAGCGCATTACAGTGGGGTTAAGCGAGGAGCAGCAGGCGGATTTAAAACGCAAGTTTGCCCGCAAGGGAGAGATTTACACTGCAGACGATCGCATTCGTCTGATTGCCACCGATATCGCCACCCATTTTGTGAAAAATATCGATGCGGGCTTAAAAGGCCAGTTGGCCTGTGACAGCAAGGCCGCCGCCATCCAATACAAAAAATACCTGGACGAGGCCCAGCAGCACTGGCCAGAAGCGCAGAAATTTGAGTCGGCGGTAGTGATCAGTGCACCGGATACCCGCGAGGGCAACGAGGCGGTAGATGAGTCCTCCATGCCTGAAGTGGTGAAGTGGTGGAAGGACAATGTGGGCTCGCAAAATGAACAGCGCTATACCCAGGGAGTGATTGAGCGCTTCGATAAAGATGACTCCCTGAAACTGCTGATTGTGGTAGACAAGCTGCTGACCGGGTTCGATGAGCCCAAGAATACCGTGCTGTATATCGATAAGCCGCTCAAGGAACACAACCTGATCCAGGCGATCGCGCGGGTCAACCGCCTGCACCCGGATAAAAAGTTCGGCCTGCTGATCGATTACCGGGGCATCCTGGCAGAGCTGGATACCACCATGCAGAAATACCAGGATCTGGCCGCACGCACCCAGGGCGGCTACGACATCGACGATATCACTGGGCTCTACAGCCCCATGAGCAGCGAGTACAAGCGCCTGCCCCTGCTGTATAAAAACCTTTGGGGCATTTTCGCCGGCGTAAAAAATAAGCAGGACACCGAGCAACTGCGTCAGGTGATAGTGCCCAAAATTGAACAGCGCAATGGTGAATTGGTCGATATAAACCTAAAAGTGCGCGAGGACTTCTACGAGGCACTCACCCACTTCACCACCTGCCTGAAAGTAGCCCTGCAATCCGCCACCTTTTTCGAAGACAAAACTTTTAGCGATAGTGATCGCCAGCACTATAAACAGACGGTTAAAGAGTTCGCCAAACTACGCCAGTGGGCGCTACAGCAAACCGGAATCTCTGTGGACTATGACCAATACGCAGCCCAGGTAAAAAACCTGTTGGATAAGCATGTGGTGGGGGTAGAAATCTTAGAGCCCGAGGGTAAATACGAAGTCAATAAAATGGGCAAGGCGGAGCGGCCTGAAGATTGGGGGGAGGACAAAACCCGCAACGAAACCGATATTATTAAAACCCGCGTAACCCGTATGATCGAACAGGAGTTGCGCGACGACCCCTATGCCCAGGAAGCCTTTTCCAAGTTACTGCTGCAAGCGATTGAGGCGGCGGAAAAACTGTTCGATCACCCACACAAGCAGTACTTACTGTTCGAAGCGCTGGAAGCCCAGGTAAAAGCCCGCAACCTGGATGAAATCCCCAATGCCTTTGCCGATAACCGTCATGCCCAGGCCTATTTTGGTGTATTCAAGAAAAGCCTGCCGGAGGTTTTCGCAGTTGGCGATAGCCAGGTACAGGATAAGTGGATCAAACTGGCCTTCGAGATCGACACAATGGTTACCCAGTCCGTAATGGAACACTCCATCAGCCCGCAAAATATTGAGAAGGATATCCATAAAAAATTGATGCCCAAATTATTTATGGAGTGTAAATCCATCGGCAGTGGTATGGTGCAGGCCAAGAAAATGGTGGAGATGATCCTACAGATCACCCGCGTTGGTTTAAGCGGAGACTAATCCCGGCATGAATGTGCCTTTTACTTCCCCCCAAAATAACCCCAACTCCCGGCAACTGAGCTTTGCCTATGGGGATGAGCGCATCACTTTTGAATGCCAGCCCCGCTCCCAGGCCAATGGGCGAGTGCTGATCAAAGTGCACCCCGACTGCCGTGTAGTGGTCAGCGCACCCGAACCTATCGATAACGATGCGGTATTAAAAGCGGTAAAAAAACGCGGGCGCTGGATTTACCAGCAGCTGAGGGATTTCCGCAAAGCGCTGGAATATTTAACGCCACGGCAATATATCAGTGGCGAGAGCCACTTCTATCTGGGCAAGCAATATCTGCTGAAAGTCATTGAGTCTGAAGACACCCAACAGCAGGTGAAATTACTGCGCGGCAAGCTGGAAGTATCCGTGCGTAAAAAAGATCCCGAAAGAGTGCGCCTGCTTTTGGCCGAATGGTACAAGGTGCGCGCCAAAGAAATTTTTCACCGCCGCCTGGATGCGCTATTGGAGCAGACCCTATGGGTCTCCGGGCGTCCACCCCTGCGCACCCTCAGCATGAAAACCCAATGGGGCAGCTGCTCCCCCCAGGGGCGTATCACCCTCAACCCCCATCTGGTAAAAGCTCCGCGCCAGTGTATCGACTATGTGATTTTGCACGAGCTCTGCCATATCGCCGAACACAACCACAGCGAGCGATTTTACCGTTTAATGAATCAAGTGATGCCCAAGTGGGAAGGCACGAAAAACAAGCTGGATACTATGGCGAATTTGATTCTGGGTGATCCCCTGCCCCACTCTTTTAACCGATAATATTTTTAACTTTCGTATGGAATCGACCGCCACTTCAGGGAAAGATCAAATGAGTAAAACAGCGTGGGTGACCAGTGCTATCTCCCAAGCGGATACCCTTTGGCAAAATTCGCGGAAATCGATCGAAGGTAAATCCTTTAGCGATGTACAGGATGCCGATGGGCTCCAGTATGTGGATCTGGTAATGGAAGGCGGTGGCATGCTTGGCATTGCCCTGGTGGGCTACACCTATATCCTTGAGAAGGCTGGCATTCGCTTTCGCAAAGTTGCGGGTACTTCCGCAGGGGCCATCAATGCACTTTTCCTGGCCGCCGCCGGAACCCCAGGCTCATGCAAAAGCGAGAAGCTCCTGGAAATTATGGCCAAGGCGGACTTTGCCAGCTTTGAAGATGGTGAGCTTTATGCGCGCAAAACGGTGCAGCGCCTCCTCAAAGGCCGGGGGGTATTTACCAACCTGGCACTACATCCATTTGACTCCCTGCGTACCTGCAGGCAACTTTTACGTGACAAAGGCTTGAACCCGGGAGACACCTTCACCCGCTGGCTTCAGGAAGAGTTGCGTCAACTGGGTATCGCCAATACTGCGCAGCTGTATCGACGTATCAACCAATTTCCCACACTACTTTACCAGGGTGAGCCCGACCCGCAGGTGGGCGCTGCTGAAGTGGCACTGGTGGCCGCAGACATTACCACGGAGACCCGTGCGGTGTTTCCAGCCAAAGCGCCACTTTATTTCGCCGACCCCGACAGCGTCAATCCCGCGGAGTATGTGCGGGCCTCCATGTCAGTGCCGGGCTTTTTCAAGCCCTACACGGTAAAAAATATTCCCCAACTGAACCAGTGCCACTCTATAGTCGAAAATTGGCGCATCATTAAAGGGATCGGCGACCCCGAGCGCTTTTTCAAAAATGGGTTTCCTCAGGAGGTAGAGTTTGTGGATGGTGGCCTGGTATCTAATTTTCCCTTCGATATTTTCCACAAGCCCGGCGGCACGCCAAAGTTGCCTACGTTTGGCATCAAACTGGAGGTGGACCACTATCAGCCCAAATCCAACGGGATGGGCCGTTTTACGATGGGACTGATCAATACCTGCCGCAACATGCTGGATAACCATGTGCGCGCCAGCCTCAATGCGGAATACCATGCATTGGTGAAGGAGATCGCCATTGAGCCCATGGCAAGCGGCAAGCGCCCGCATTGGCTGGATTTCGCCATGCCCGGGGAGCACTGCGAGCACTTGTTTGTATCGGGAGCCAAAGCCGCCACCGAGTTTTTAAGCAGCGGCTTTCACTGGAAGGATTACCTAGTACTGCGCCAACCTGAAGTTTTCTACTCCGGCGAGCAGCTGGCCTGAAAAAAACCGGGGCCTAATCGCGCCCCGGTATAGGTATAGATATAGATACCGTAGAAAACGAAAATCAGAAAGAGCGACGGCGGTAGCTGCGGTAGTTCGCTTGCCAGAAATTGCGCTTTAAGGATTTCTCCAGCTGCTCATGGCTTACCTTGGGTGCCACCCCATCAAGTTGTGCCTGAGCAGCTACGGCACGTGCGATCTGTTGGCTCACTTCGCGGATATCGTTGAGATCTGGCAGAAGTGCGCCCACCCCTTCTTTGACCACCGGCGCCTGTTCCGCCAGGGCATTGGAGGCGGCCATCAACATTCCCTCCGTCACCCGGGTGGCATTAGCAGCGATAACGCCAAGTCCAATGCCAGGGAAGATATAGACATTATTGCACTGGGCCACGGCGTGATGGTGGCCATCGATATCCACTGCAGCAAAGGGGCTGCCAGTAGCGACTAGCGCTTCCCCCTTGGTCCAGGTCAAGATTTCTGCCGGGGTCGCTTCCGCGCGCGAGGTGGGGTTCGATAGCGGCATTACCAATGGGCGCTCGTGACCTTTCTGTAGCGACTCGATTACAGCCTGAGTAAACAGTCCACCCTGGCCGGATACACCGATAAGAATACTCGGTTTAGCCTGGCCAATCAGGCTCTCCAAGTTCGATTCTGCAACACTCTCAAAAATATCCGGGGCCTGAGCCAAGGCGGCCTGAAAGTCGTGCAACCCCTTCATGTCCGAGGTGACTAATCCGTAACGGTCAAACATGAAAATACGTGCGCGGGCCTCCTTATCGCTCAGCCCCGCTTGCACCATGGCGGTCACCACCTGCTCGGCAATACCACAACCGGCGGAGCCGGCACCAACAATCACAACTCGCTGGGCCGTAAGTGGCTCCTGCCAGGTTTTGCAGGCGGCCAGAAGAGTACCCAGAGTGACAGCAGCCGTTCCCTGAATGTCGTCATTAAAACAGCAGAGCCGATCCCGGTAGCGCTGTAACAACGGCATGGCATTGGTCTGGGCAAAGTCTTCAAACTGCACCAATACCTTGGGCCAGCGGCGCTGCACCGCTTCAATAAACTGCTCCAGGAATTCGTCATACTCTTCCTGGGAGATACGCTCATGGCGCCAACCCATATACATGGGATCCCCCAAAAGAGTGCGATTGTTTGTGCCCACATCCAGGGTAATCGGCAGTGTGTAGGCTGGGCTGATACCACCACAGGCGGTGTACAGGGATAACTTACCGATGGGAATCCCCATACCGCCAATGCCCTGATCCCCAAGCCCCAAGATACGCTCACCATCGGTAACCACGATCACCTTAACGTTTTCTTTGGTGGCGCTGCGCAATATGTCGTCCATATGCTCGCGATCTGGGTAGGAAATAAACAAGCCGCGGTGATTGCGGTAGATACTGGAGAATTCTTCGCAGGCGGCCCCCACGGTGGGGGTATAAATGATCGGCAACATTTCATCAATGTGGTGCTCGATCAGATAAAAGAATAGGGTTTCGTTATCGTCCTGGATACCCCGCAAATAAATATGTTGCTCCAGTCCAGTCTTACATTGCTGAAACTGGTAATAGGCGCGCCGAGCCTGCTCCTCAATGGTCTCGACATTGTTTGGCAGAAGGCCCGCCAAATTGAACTCAAGCCTCTCCTCCAGAGTGAATGCACTGCCTTTATTCAACAATGGCATTTCCAGTAAGGAGGGGCCGGCATGGGGAATGTACAATGGGCGCTTTTCGTTGTTACTCATAGACCTGCTATTAATCCGATACAGTGGACGAGATATATTGCGCAAGGAATTTTCAGCCTGACTAAATCAACCAAATTGAGTCAGAAAATTGCGCAAACCTGCCAGTCCAGGGGGGAATAAAGACTATCTAGTGTTTTGCGATATAACAAGACCTACCCTCTTCTCCGGCAAGCCCTGATTAATGCTATCCACCTATGCTAGCTGCATTTTCGTCGCTGTTCCCGCTAGAGGTACAGAAATGGGCTTGTAGGAATTCTCACCAACAAAGTCACCCAGGGACCTACAAGTTGAAGAATCTACACCCGCCAACATTAGCTTCCACGCCGTACAGTTCCTGAGAAAAGGCGAAAAATGGGTGGTGAGCAATTAGAAAAAAATGTCGAGATAGGAAAAGCCAATCAGCAGACACACACCATCGACATACAGCGTCTCAAAACAGTAACTAGTTCAGCTCAACAAAATTTGGACAGCAGGCGCATGGACCTTTCTGTCTATTTTGGCAAGTCACATGTCCATATTGACAAGCCCGATATTATGCCAAACGGTTCAGCGATTGAGTGAAAGGAGCCCCGGTGAGATAGAGGGGACCCCCAGGTCTTCTAACCAATACTCCCTAGCAGGTCAGTATCAAGATACACCGTATCGCGACTTTTAAAGTAGCCACAGATTTATCCAGAGATTCCCCGCTAAACAGAACTTGTTTAGCGGGCTATTTGATAGAAATAGACACTGTTATTTTATTTGGCCCCATATAGTGCTCAAAGTCTGTCGTGTAAGCACGTTCGTGAGGGCACTCCGGTGCAGAAAAGTAGTTCCACACCTCACCCCACAAATCGATAACAGCTTGTGGCATTTCTCCCTCCGCAGAAAATACTAAGTACTTTCCTTCCCGGATATGCACTGATTGGAAGTCCTCGGACATATCTGTTGAGAGCAGATCCGAGCAAGCATACACATCAAACATCCCGCTATAATCTGTTTCGTAGTTGGTATACACCCCATAGACCTGGGGAGTACCCCGAAAGTTTGGTACTGCTTCTGCGCTAAACCTCGCCCACAGCGGAGCAATTTGTGCCGTTGCTGGATTCGCTTCATCTTCGTTTTTTGTTCTTGTGCGAAGCCCCACCAAATCGAAGCCTAAAATTTGTTCAACGACCATAATAACCTCGGTATATCCTCATTATTAATTTATTCGTAATCTGACAGTCACCTGAGAGCACTTGTAGCAGTTGATTCCTCATCAGCCTGAAAGTCAAGAGTAGCGCCTTCCGCCTTAGATATCATTGGTTTGAACCACAAAACGCACAATAATTCCATTGTTACGTCATTGGTGCTAATCAGAGCCATTCGGCGCATACTGCTCAAGAAAATGGATAGCTTCTTCACGCTGTTCCAGTGAGAAACACCTTATATCGATATTGCGAAAGATTTTATCCTCCAATCGAACAATTTTTTGCAACCACTTTTTATCAGTTAAAATTGCTGCTGCAGAAATATTCGAAACTCCCACATCCAACAAATACTTGAACTTTTTTGTCAACGCCGAGATTTCCAGTCCTTGAAAAGATTCAACCTCCTCATAAATAGTGATATTTCCGAAATGCTCACCAAGAGACTTCGCCTTAATCAGAGCTTCAGAGACATCGCTCTCCGTAATTTCTCCAGATATACTGAACCCAAGGGCATTGGGTATGCCAATATCTATGGCTTTGATCATAAAAACATTCCTAGTTTGGGTGGACATAGATTCCGATTAAATCATCAATGAAGACATTTCGAGCATTTATTTCACAAGGCCGCCAAGCAAGATATAGAGATGTTATAAGACGCATAATTATTCGATATATCCATGCAATAACTGAGTGATACCGGCATTAACTGGCAGGACGATCTTAATTTTTAATAATTTCCATAGACATGCACTGCCTTGCAAAAATCTTCAGCTTGAGCCTTAACCGCCACTCACACACTATAATTAAACTTACGAAAAGGTTAAGACATATCTACAGAACCATGCCTTAAATACAATCTTCTTTGAAGGCTAAAGATCATACAATTATTTTGAATTATTGAAATCTAAAAAAACTATAAGCCGATTACTGCAAGCAATCACTAATCTGGATCATAGTTCGCACTACCCCAAGCATTATTGATTTCATCCACTTGTAGCTGAGCATTAAAGTGCTCCCAAATAATACCGATGACGTCCTTTTCTTTCGTGGAGGCGGCAGCATCAGGATCTTCCAACCCAACTACCTGAGAGCGCCTGGGAGCAAGCTCTGCACTTCATACAAGCGCTGTAGTCTTCTACCGTTTCCTCAATACGGTCGGTTGACAGCGCAATATGAATTTTTCATGTCTTAGCCCACAATTCCCACGCTAATGATTTTACTCGTGCTCTCTCAAATTTCTCAATTGCTACCTCCCGCACCTGCCTCCAACTGTTTCTGTACTTTTTCCAGGTTAAAAGAACCCGGCACCTGGCTAGGTGGGTATTCCTGCATGGTTTGCAAAAATTTTGCAGCGAGATGCTGCATAGGTACCAATACAAAAGCCCGGTCAATAAACCAATCGTCATATGTGTTTGAGTTATGCTGTGCTTTTTCGAAGGGATCCCGACGCAAATTAAATAGTAGGGGAACACGCAATTCTGTAAAGGGCTCACGCCAGACCTCAAATCCCTGGCCCCGATTCTCCAGGAAAATTGCCTTCCAAGGCTCATAGCGCATGGCTACGATCTGACCATCATCATTGACATAGATAAACTCTTTGCGCGGGGACAGCTTTGACTTTCCGGTGAAGTAATCCAGCATATTGTAGCCATCCACATAGTTGCGATACTTCCTACCAATTAACTCTACCCCCCGTTTTAATTGCTCTTTGATATTCGGGTTTCCCCCGGCAGCAGCCAGAGTGGGCAGCCAGTCCTCATGTGAGGCGATGCCAGTTAATGTGGTGCCGGCGGGAAATTTTCCGGGCCAGCGTACAAAAGCTGGCACACGGTAAGCCCCCTCCCAATTTGAATTCTTTTCACTGCGGAAGGGTGTTGTGGCAGCATCGGGCCAGGTATTGAAGTGAGGGCCGTTATCTGTTGAGTAGAATACGATTGTGTTGTCTGCAATTTGCAGACGATCCAGCAGGCTTAACAACTTACCTACCAGGATATCGTGCTCCACCATACCGTCCATATACTCATTACTGTCGGGACCAGCCAGATTTTTGTGTTCTTCCCGCACATGGGTACGAAAGTGCATTCGGGTGGCATTCCACCAAACAAAAAATGGTTTACCGGCTTGGTGCGCACGTTCGATAAAATCGATGGCCGCGGCAAGTGTTTCATCGTCAATGGTTTCCATACGCTTTTTGGTCAGCGGCCCCGTATCTTCGATTGTGCCTCCAGCAAAAGACTTAATAACCCCACGTGGGCCAAATTTTTTACGGAACTCTGGATCTTTGGGGTAGTCGCGATTTTCTGGCTCTTCTTCTGCATTCAGGTGGTAGAGGTTACCGAAGAACTCATCAAAACCGTGATTAGTGGGCAAGTGTTCATCCCGGTCGCCCTGATGATTCTTACCAAACTGTCCGGTGACGTAGCCCAGGCTCTTCATCACCGTGGCGATCGTTGCATCGCTCTCCTGCCAGCCCTCCTTGGCCCCTGGTAGCCCTACCTTGGTCATTCCAGTACGTACCGGCACATTACCAGCCAAGAATGCTGCGCGACCAGCGGTACAGGACTGCTGGCCGTAGTAATCGGTAAATGACAACCCCTCGACCGCCAGCCGATCAATATTTGGGGTGGTATAACCCATCATGCCACGGCTGTTAAAACTGATATTCCAGATGCCAATATCATCGCCCCAAATCACCAAAATATTGGGCTTTTCCGGCATTTGATGTTGCTGGGACTGCGACTGGGGAAGTTCCTCAGATGGCCCCTCAAGCTGCCGCTGTGTCGGCAACTGTTCCTGAGTCTGCGGCGGCTCTTGTTGCTGCTCCTGCGGTTGCGGTTGCGGTTGCGGTTGCGGTTGCGGTTGCGGTTGCGGTTGCGGTTGCGGTTGCGACTGTGCATAGACTTGCCACTGAAGAATGCACAACAGACCAATAACTACAGCCACTCGACGAGACAGCAGGGGGAGAGAAAACATGACGGGCCTCATAAATTGCTTTGCACTCGCTGACTAACTCAAGTCGAGACAAATTTCGTTTGTCCAACCTGTGGAGTGTCCCCCTTTATTGACGCCAAAAAATCCTGGGTACACTTTCCTTTGAGGGACGATATAGCAAGACTAGCCAAGTCTGCTTTAATAGTGGATGTCACGATTCCACAAAGTGAAATACCCGCTAAAATTGCAGAATTAATCTGGTAATAGCTAATTTTGTGCCCCTCGCTTCGAAGTCGTTCTTTTGGCCGGCGGGAAAACCACACTCCAGTCTTTGGCCATATCCACCACAGTCCAGTTATGGTATTTAGCGGCTTTTAGTGCCTTATCCAGATGCCCTACTCTGGATTTACGATCGTATGCCCACTCTCTTTTGGCATCGGTATGGTGAATCAGCATACCAAAACGTGGACCTTTACCAGCGGTGGTCCACTCCAACATCTGCAGATCACCATCGGAGTTACCCACGGCAAAAATTGGACGGCGGCCAATTGCCTGGCTGATACCAATGGGTTTGCCCTCCTTATCATTTACAAATTCAACTTCATCGGTCGCGATTACACGAGGATGTCCATCATCATTCTCATAGCGCGCCTTAAGGCGGCTGCCGATCACTTGCTCTGGTGGGATACCATACAGGCTCTCGGAAAACACCCGTATAAAATCCGTGCCACCACCGGAAACAATAAAAGTTTTAAAGCCCTTAGCTCGCAAGTAATTCAGCAGTTCCCCCATTGGCTGGTAAATCATGTCGCGGTAGTGCTTTCCCGTCAGCGGATTCCTCGCCGTGTTGAGCCAGGAAGTGACAACCCGGTTAAACTCCTCCCTAGTCATATTCGCATGAGTGGCACCAATCATTTTCTCAATTCCGCCTTTACCCTGTGCCAATAAACTCACCATATCCTCATTCAGGATTGCCGCAAAAGGTTGCTCTGTCTTCCACTCTGGATGCTCTGGCGCTAACCGCGTGACCTCATCCTTGGCAAATAGCAATTGAAAATAGGCGGGTTTTTCCGCCCATAGTGTGCCGTCGTTATCGAAAACGGCAATCCGCTGTTCAGGGGGTACATAATCAGGGCTATCTCTTTGAGTAACCCTATCGACGAAATTGACAATGGCAGACTTTGCTGCACTGTTATTCCAGGTAGCCAGCGTCTCACCATTCTGCTCCTGAGCAATAGAAACGTTAACCAGTATAAATGCACTTAAAACAAACAAAACTTGCTTGATCTTACCCATCAAATTTTGTGCTCCTCGCAATTTGCGATCCACCCTTTGGCGTCGTATGAACTAATCTTGGCTGTGCAAATCCGAGCCAATATGGACAAATCAGAACTGCGCAAGAATTATGATAAATATAGCCAGCTATCTTTCCCGCCTGTGTATCCCCTTTGCTGCGTTTCTCTTCGCTGCCTGCGGAGCAGACAGAGGTACAACAGTGGGAGTAAATACACGAAACAATATCGATCCTCCCACAGCAAAGATTAACCCGTTAAATTCACTACCTGACTTACTACCAGCTTATGCGGGCTCAAGCTCTTGCCGCACCTGTCATCAAAAGGAAAACTCTGCCTGGCAAAAATCTCACCATGCATTGGCGATGAACAAGGCAGACGAACGCAGCGTGCTTGGCAACTTTAATCAAGCAACATTCACTTATGAGGGCATTACCTCTTCGTTCTATAAAAAAGGTGGAAACTATTACGTCCAAACTGACACCCTAGACGGCAGTCTAAAAGAATTCCCCATCGCCTATACCTTTGGTGTGGAACCACTGCAGCAATACCTGATTCAATTTCCAGGTGGGCGACTTCAGGCGCTGAGTATTGCCTGGGATAATCGCGCAAAATCGGTGGGAGGGCAGCGCTGGTTCCACCTTTACCCCAGTGCAAGTGTTAAACACACAGATCCCCTGCACTGGAGCAGCATCAACCAGAACTGGAACTTTATGTGCGCCGATTGCCACTCCACCAACTTGCAAAAAAATTATGACCTAAATACCGATACTTTCGATACCAGTTGGTCCGAAATCAATGTCGCTTGTGAATCCTGTCATGGACCCGCCTCAAAACATCTCCAGTGGGCCGAAGATAAACAGTCCGATCTGGAAAATTTTGGCTTTACACTTGCGCTGCATCGAGTCAGTTCGATCAACTGGAAGATGGACATTGAAAGTGGTATTGCCCGGAACGGAAAGACACAGGTATCCCAGGAATTACAGACCTGTGCACAATGCCACTCCAGGCGCACTACTTTCCTACCTGGCGCAGAGGCAGGGAACCAGTTTCTCGACCACTTTAATCCCGCCCTGCTACAGCCACCGCTTTATCACGTCGATGGTCAAATCAATGAAGAGGTCTATGTCTATGGTTCATTTTTGCAAAGCAAAATGTACGCCGCAGGCGTTACCTGTAGTAATTGTCATGATCCGCACGGGCTGCAGCTAGTTAATAGCGGGGATAGTGCCTGTGCCCAATGCCACCTCCCGGAGAAGTTTGCGCAAAGCAGTCATCACCTCCACCCGAGTGATAGCCCCGGCGCAAAATGTGTCAATTGCCATATGCCGGCGAAAAACTATATGCAGGTGGACAGCCGTCGAGATCACAGCTTTCGAATCCCAAGGCCCGATCTCTCCAACAAAATACAGACGCCGAATGCCTGCACCAGTTGCCACCAGGGCAAGACCAACCAGTGGGCCGCTGAGGTCCTACACAAAGCGTTTGGTCCCCCAGACCTGGAGCACTACGGTGAAGCACTACACGCGGGACTTTCTGGCGCAATCAACGCTGAGGAGAAACTCAGTGCGCTGATTTCAGATCCCACTCAACCGGCAATCGCCAGGGCAACCGCCGTGAGTCTGCTGCCTCGGTATCTATCCCGCGGCTCTGCGCAGCTGCTTCAGGCCATTGCCCAGGGCGATGAGCCCCTGCTCAGCCTGGCTCTGGCCCAGTCGCTGGATAGGATACCTACTCAAATACGTCCGGCTCTGGGTATACCCCTATTGTTTGAACGAGAACGCGTAACCCGCTCGCTTGCCGCCAATGCCCTGGTTTCAATACCTATGGATCGCTATCCAGTTTCTGTGCAGAAGCAGTTTTCCCTGGCCCTGCAGGACTATATAGCCTCGGAGCTGTTTAATAGCGACCGGCCGGAGTCTTTAGCCAATCTTGGAGGGCTGCACCGACAGAGAGGCAATAGTACTCAGGCCGAGGCTTTCTATTGGCAAGCTATCAAAAGAGCACCCTACTACGCTCCCGCCTATATCAACCTGGCCGATCTATACCGATCTGAGGGACGGGAGTTAGAGGTCGAGAAATTACTGCGATCGGCTCTGAACCGGTCCGAGGGAAAGGCAGCCATACAGCACTCCCTGGGACTCTCACTCATACGACAGAATCGCCACTCGGAAGCAAACCGGTTCCTGCTTCAGGCGGCAGAAGCCGAAGATACCAGCAGCCGCTATATCTACGTATATGCAATTGCCCTTCACTCCGCCGCAAATTCCAAGCGAGCCCTGGCGGTCCTCGAGAAAGGATTGGAAAGGTTCCCGGCTTCAGAAGAGATACTCCAGGGACTCATCTCTATTCACCGTGAAACAGGCAATTTTGCCAGCGCAAAAAAATACGAAACACAACTTACCGGCAACTATTAATCGAGAGACAATAGACTGCGGTAAATTTCGATCTTATTATTTTCTTATAGGGCAGAGAAACCACTTCCCAGGGAGAATTGTGGTTAGTTCTTTGAAATTGTACATCACTGAAAACCACAAATTATTAGAAGTCGTAATAGAAACTCAAGCGAAACAGGTTTTGACTCGGAATCAAACCGAATTCACAGCTACCACAACCAGTAAATAGCTGCGCCTGTACTCTTGTACTAAAATGCTCGGTCCAGTTTTGGATGAATTCCAGGTTGTGGTATTGACTCTGATCGTCAACATTGTATTGAACACTCTGACGATACTGAAACTTACGCTCTACACGGGTATTACCCCACATAAAAAACAAATATTCTCGCCGCAACTGCCCCATCGAAAGCAGATCATAGCTATCAACCAGGAAGTTAAAAGCTGTGTAAGCTTCCGTGGACTGTAAGCCCAGCTGAGAAAATTTTAGTTCGATGAGATTGAGTTGGGCCAAGTCTACCTGACCGATCAACTGATCCCACTCTTCAGCCTCATATCCATGTTCGTTGTATAGGTATTCCGCAGTAATATCCCAACCATCGTTTAGACTCATCTGGGCACCCAACACAGCTTTCAGGTAACCGCGATCCTGTAAATTGGTGTACTGTATATCGCTGGCCAGTGGCAGTTCCCGTTGCTGCTCCCACGCACCTTCAAAGCGAAGTGTAATATTATCGCGAGCTAATGTGCTTAAACCCAAGGCCGCATTAACCTCTCCACCTTCCAACTGGTGAATTACCAAACGGGTATCCAAATCCCCCTCCCGGTTCAATACTATCGCATACTGCAGGTCACTATCAGTGAATGGCCCATCCAGATTTCGGTCGAGGGTATCTTCCACTTCTGCAGCGTAGAGACCCACATTCCAGTCTCCATAACGCAAATCTAGGTGAGCCATATCCCATCCCTGCTGCTGGGTCAGGTCATCGCTATCTAGATTGGGACGGTCATAGACCGGCTTAAGCAAATTGGCTGGGGACCAATTGTAGCCATTGCTCCACTGGGGCTTGATGCGCCCAACATTAACACCAAAACGACGGCTAGAGGTATAGGAGGATAAATAGCCTTCCAATACGTAAATATTAAACTCATCCGAAGTATCACCAACGTCATCAACTTGATAATCTTCCACAAGAGCAACACGGGTATAAGCCGAAAGGTGGGGACCCGCCGATAGCTGACCACTTAAATCTAACGCCAACTGGGACTCATCTGCAAGAAAAACCAGGTTACCCGGATTAAAGTACTGATCCTTCTTAACACTATTCTGCTGATAATAAGCAATTACAGAAGTATCAAAACCCCAGGAAATAGTATTCGCTAGCGTATCGCCTAGGGAATCCGCCGATGGAGTAACCTGGGAAGATGTATCCAAAAAAGGATCTTCATACTCCTGAGCAACCACTGCTGGAGCAATCACTACTGGAGCTATAGGAAATATTTTTAAGAAAATGGACAGCTTATGCCGAACCAGACCGCGAGTCGCCATGATTTCTCTTACTATTAATTCAGTTTACCCAGGGAAGCCTTTTGAAAAATAGCCTGGTCCAGTTGTTCAAGTCGGTAACCATCAAATTTCATCCAGGTATAGTTGTCCTGCATTAAGGCATCCACCAGCAATAGCTTATGTAATTTCAACTTGCCATCGTAGCGTTTGTATTCTTTGTAAAAAGCGGTTTTCAAGAGACGGCCTGAGCGGGAATAGAATTCACTCTTGAGGGGCTGATGACCCTCGGCCTTAGCCATCCATACTTTCACTTTGGCATAGGCCACCCCAGAGGTGACTGAAGTCAAAGCCAACATCCAGTACTCCTGCCCTTCAAGCGCTTCTTCGCCCACAATTTTTGCACTGTAATCACTGGAAAAGTTAGTACCTACAACATCACCATTACTGGTTTCCCCAATCAAACGTTGGGATGGCGCTATACGGATAACCCGGCGAGTTCCGGGAATATAGAGCCACATATTACTATCTTCTTTGAGCATTGCCCGGCCCTTCTCACGAGCGGGTGACTCGAAGTGAATCAAAGACTTGTCATTATAAACTTTAACACTGAGGGTATTGGTGCGGGGTTCCTTATCCTTTTTATAACTGACATTGGTAATATTGAAGGCAAAACCCTGATCCTTATAACCCCGAACCTCATCAAGTTGATTCACCAGAGATTCAGCCGTGACATCGGCTCTTCCCGGCATACTGAGAGCAAGCAACAACAAAACCAAAAAATCAAAGCGATTTTTTTTCATTACGACACCCAACATCTTTAAAACAATTTGCATCGCTATTAGGTAAACCTCAGCGCATTAACCACCGGTATTCTGGAAGCCTTTACCGCAGGGTAAATACTCGAAATCAGGGAAATTAAGAAACCTAGCGTAAAGGTTTTCATCAAAATTTCTGAAACAACAAATACCCGGATGGGGTAATCTTGGGTACTGCCCGGTGGACGGGGCATCATCCATTCTGCATAGGTGATACCTTTTGCGGCCAGAATTCCAGCGAGTAAACCCAAAAGGCTACCGATGATGCCTAAAAATACCGACTCTAATAGGATCAAGCCAACCACTTGCGTTGGGGTGCCCCCCATAGCTCGAATAGTTCCAATCTCTCTGGTCCGCTCCATTACAGCCATCAACATGGTGTTAGAGATACTCAAAGCAACAATCACCAGGACGATTACCGTAATAAAGCCAAACACACCATTGAACAGCCCCACAACCTGATGGTAGTAACCGGCAAGGTCCCACCAGCTTTTTAATTCCAGATTCAGGTTCTGATCACGGAAGGCTTTTCCCAAATCCTCTGCAGCCATATCGGTCATTTCAGTTTCTTCCAGCAAAACGACCAGCCGAGTCACATCCGTGGTATAGAGTAACTCCTGAGCTAAAGGTAAATTAACTCTTAATAGACGATCGTCCAACGCCTTAACCCCAGTGGTAACTACTCCCGCGATCTGGATGTCAACGGCATTAATCGCTCCATCCTGCGTGCTCGCCAGCAAAGTTAGATGGTCACCTACCTCAGCATTGAGCGCATTAAATAGTCCTTCGCCCAGGTGGGCAGCAGCGGCATCTTCAGGAAACAGATCTTCACCTTGGACAATATGAATTGCGGAGGATAATAATACCTCTTTCTCCGCATCCACCCCGATACCCATTATTGCTATTGACTGCTTTCCATCACTGAGAAGACCATTGAAGTTCAACCGTGGCGCCACGACCAGTGCCTGGGTTTGCTTCTCAATTACATTGCTAATTTGCTCCAGTTTGGCTGAAGGGATCTGATATTTTTCCGGCTCAGCCTTGCCGTACTGATTGTAACCGGCCGCATATATCTGGATATGACCTAACTGTGAGCGGATCATACTTTCGCGCATGCCGTCGTACATTGACTGAACAAAGCCACCGAATACAATCAGACTGGTACATCCAAAAACAACCGCTGCCAGGGTAATTAAACTACGCCGCCCATTTCTAAGAATATTAAGCAGTGCTACCTTCCAACCGAGGATCATAACGAGAGTCTCTCAAGTGACTGTAGAGACTTTTGTGCCCAGTCTGTTTCAGAGTGTGTCACCTTGGTCCAGAGGTTTTTAGCCTGCTCTGACTGTTTATTGCGGCTATAAGCCTGCGCAAGATAGAACTCGACAAATGCCTGGAACTCTTCACCGAACTTGCTACCTATTTGTTGCTGGACTAACTCCAAATCTTCTACCGCGTAACGAGCCCGACGCAAAAATGCGGGCATATTTGCGCAACTGATACCACGCTGCAATCTAGCCCCCAAGTTAAAGGGAGCCTGCTTTACCGCTCGATCCATCATCCGATTCCCCCGTCGGGAAAATAGGGAAAGTTTAGCTAACTGATCGGTATAAAAACTGGAGCGGAAAGAAATAGCTGATCCCAGAGCCGCACTTAACTCCGGGTCACTATCCAAAGATTGCCTGAGTTCAGTCAGTTTTTTTTCTAAGATCTCAATATCTTCAACCTGGGTATCACTGCTGGAGGTTAGCAAGGCCAACTGAGCCAAATAAGCCACTTTGCGTTCTTGAGGCGTAGAATTTCCATCTAACTCTGCAATAAGCTGTACACGCTCTGAATTGGCGGATGGAATTTCTGTAGGCGCCACATATTCTTGCCCCCAAACCTTGGAAAAGGAACCAGACAAAACCAAAAGAACAATCAAATATTTCAAAAAAAAATGCGGAGCAAAAGGCTTCATACCTTCACCTCTAGTTCAGTAATATCGACCCTGTTGTGCCTGTCTAACGGTGATATATTTGTCTGCGAATCTTTGACTAGCTCACCATCCAGAATAGTAATCACTCTGGAGGCTAACCCCGTAACGTAATCATCATGCGTTGAAATGACAAAAGTAACCCCCTGCTCTTTGTTCAATTTTTGAATCAGCGTCATGATATGTTCAGAGGTTTTCGAATCTAAGTTAGCCGTAGGCTCATCAGCTAGCACAATATCTGGTTGTGTCACGATGGCCCTAGCGATGGCCACCCGCTGCATCTGACCACCTGATAGTTGAGTGGGTCTTTGGTTGGCCTGCTGATCAAGGCCAACATCCCTCAACGCCTGCAGAGCTCTTGGTTTAGCCTCTTTAACGCCCCTAAGCGTCAACGGATACATGACGTTTTCCAGGGCGGAGAGTACTGGAATCAAATTAAAGGACTGGAACACAATACCAATATGCCGGTTACGGAATTTCGAACGCTGGTGCTCACCCAACCGCCCAATATTAATGCCCCCAACATGAACAGTACCGGAATCACACTGATCAAGTGCAGACAATATATTCAGTAATGTACTCTTACCACTGCCACTGGGACCTTTCACCGCAAGGAATTCGCCCTTCGCCAATGAAAGGCTGACGTCTTTAAGTGCATCAACCCAGACGTCTCCCATCTTGTAGCGCTTGGAAATGCCGCTAAGTTCAACCAGCATCAGGCTTCGCCCAAAGTAACAAGCAAATGACCTAACTGCTCACACGCTTCCTGCATAGTAGTGGGGCAGGCAGCAAGCCTTTCGGCCTTTTGGTAGTAATCGGCAGCGACGTTGAGCTCGGCACTATTCTCCAGTCCCTTAACCCTATAAGCATTAGCAAGAGCGAGATACACCAGCTGTTTGACTTCAGCGGGCAATGCTTGGGGATCTTCGTCAATTAAGTCCTTAAACCAGTCTTCGTCTTCAAAAACTCGATCAAAATGGCCGCTAATTTCACCGACAAAAGAAAAGGTCAGCAGACGAACCAAACGAACGTTTAAATCGTTGTCAGCCTGAGAAGCCGCCTCATCTACTTGATTCATTGCGTGGCGTAGACGATACAGTTTATAGATGCCCATAACAGGGTCAAACATGGCACCTGCCAGTTTCCCCTCGTTAGAGAAATATACCGCCTTGATCAACATATTATTGGGGTCCTGCTGAAAAGCGTTCCCCAATAGATCGCCTGCTCTCTCGATCTCATTGTGATAACTGTACAACTGCCCCAGCTGAAGCATCAGTTCAGGATCGGGTTGATTTTGATCTAGTTCACTCTTGAGAAATCTCAATTGCTCAGCTTCAGAATCACTATAGGCGATTTTTTTGAAATCAATGGGAGCAGCCCCGGAAAACCAGGCAATGACATTACCGATTAAAAGGCTGCTTATTAAAATTGTTAGCACTTTCTTAAACATGGGCTACTCCCTCAAGAGATTTACATCTCAGCTGAATTCTCAAGCAATTGATTATCCATTTCCCCGAGGGTGGTGTGCTCATCAAACACCAAATTTTCGGGGCTCATTACACCGGGATAGAGTTGCTCACAAATCAATATCACTTCCACAATATTGAGTGAATCCACACCCAGCTCGGCGATGGGAGTATCCGCATCGACAGAATCAACATTCAGCATAAGAGCTATCTGCTCACAGAGTTCCTGTATTTTGCTCTCTACGACTGCTGTAGACATACCTAATCTCCAGTAACATTACCAACTTTTAAAGGATAAAATCGCAACAAATAATCCAGGGTCAAAGCATAGATACAAATATGCTGCTCACCTGAGGAATACTTATATTGCCGTTTAATGATCTTGGCGCTAATCATGGGTGGAATAAAAAACCAGACCCGTGAAAGCCACTGGTTTCCATAAAAAAACACCCTCTGAAAAGACTCATAAACATTGACTATGGGATCATCATCCATAGTAAAAATCGCATCAGCTGTATCCCTCTGAACTTCAGAATCAACAAGTCTGACTTCCTTACCTGCTTCAGCCGCTAAAATATTCAGTTGAAACAGAGTAAACGGGTAATAGAAGCCTTCCGCCAGATAGGTCTCCAGGCTTTGCTCGCGCCCTGTAGCCTCCCAACCAGTCTCAAGCTCCCTTTTTATCTTACTCACATGGGTTTTCAGGTTAATGCCTTCAACCACTCCTGACTTATGCGCACCATTGAAGACATCCGCTCTGTTCAGGCCAAATCCAAAATTCTTTGGCAGGCTCTGTTTGCCCACCTCAAGAATAGGGTCTTCACACGCTATAATTTGCTGAGAAAACTGAGCGTAAAATACATGATCGAAAGGAGAAAATAGGCTTGTAGCCACTGCGGGCAGAAGATTGTAGAGAGATTCTCCCTGGCTTTGCGGCTTCACCAAAGACGCCTTTAAACCTGGATGCTTTAGCAAATCATCATCCAGCCATATCAACTCTTGCGCTGAAATCACTACGTCATCAGCCGGAAAAAGCATCTTCACGTCTTTCAATAGGCTTTTTCTCTCAATAGAGAAGCCGAAATATTCCAACTCAATTAAATAGTGAGGGTCAATTTTATCAGCGCCCACTGCCAAGAAAGGAGGTAAATTTTTTCCAATAAAAAGCCGATCGTTCACCAAGAAATGGTAAAGAGGCAACCTAAATGAATCGTCGAGCCGAATATGAAAACTATTGCGATCTATTCGCTGGATAACACTTGAAGGTGTCTCACTCGAAGAAACCATCGACTTCTTATTTTCGAAGCGGTAAAGCTCTTCTAGGTATAATTCCGCACCTACTGCTAACGGCATCGGCTTCACGCCCGGGATTTGGTAAACCATTTTTTTCACGGGGTCACCTCCAACTGGCGTACTACCACCTTCTCTAACCAACCGGAAATTGGCTTCACCGATGCCGAAATAGCCGACATATGTGTAGCTTTCGGAATTTCTGTTAAATAGGACTCTACCCGTGGAGAGACATACCAATTCATCACTGTATACAAAATATGTGCATCGACCACTTCGTCATGCTCACCTACTGTGATATGACATGGGATGTCGAGGCTGGCAAACAAGTCGGTATATCGCTTGATAGTATAAGCACTGAGCAGATTAAAACTGCAGTCCAAAACCCGACCCTGATTGCCCGCAGCCGACCCAACAGGAGGGAAACTCAGCACTGGCATTCGCCTGAAAACAGGAAAAAGCATTGCTAACCAATACTTCCAAAGGTTTATCTTAGGCAGGTTTTGTTGCTCGGGCCCAGCCATCGGTCGGGTGTGCCGCCTTTTACGAAAATAGCGAATAAAGTACTCAATCCCAGAGGTAGCAATATCGTACTTCCGAGTTTCTTCGGCTTGGGTCAATGGCGGAGCAATCGCAAAAAAACCTACAATGTCCGTAGTACCGTAAATCCCAAGATATCGCAGAGATGCTAGAGAGCCCGCACTGTGACCGCCAAGCACAAAGCGGCACACACCCCTCTCCTTGAGATGCCTAATCAAATCGTGTAGGTCGTCCTGTAATTGATCGGGGTAGTCCAGGTCTCCGGGGCGCCCCTCACTCTTGCCGTGCCCACGCCAATCGGGCAAGCAGATAGTCACACCCTGTCTGTGTAGCATTCGTCCAAACATTAAATACCACTGGCTACTAAAAGTACTGCCGTGCATACAAATAAGTGCAGTCTCAGTATCATCAGCCGGCATCCAGCGAAACGCCAGACTCTTACCATCCCGAGCCTTGAAGAATTCCTGAATCACACAGCCTCCACAACACGATTTTCAGAGACTTGATGTTCCCTGCTCTGTAGCTTTCTTTGGTCGATCACGGAGTCCATAATGCTATCGGGCTGATTGCGCGCAAATGCCAAAAATACCGGCACCATGCTTGGCATAGCAATGTACTCCTGGGTTTGACTCCAAAGAGACTTGGCTTTCTTCGCCAGTTTTTCAAGCTCAGTGTGAGTAAGGTCACCGGACGGATTTATCACTTCTACCAGGTCGGTTCGGAAGGAATCTTCAGTTACCGTGACCTGCACTGGCGATTCAGTTTCATCAGAGAGCAGTTCGGATAATTTGGCCGAGATTTTATTCAGAAGCCAATCTTTATCCTCACTATTAAAATTGGGTTTCTCAAGGAGATCCGGTAATAAAATACTCTGCTGTACTACCATTCTATTAGCGAGCATTGGCAGGTCTAACTTAGCTTCTATCACTTTAAGGAACATCTCAACCCAGAGCTTGACCCTTAAATCAATACGCCATCCATCCTTGCCAGCGGTTCCCATTAAGTACACAAAATATTTGTAATGATCCGCTCCGGACTCGAAAAATCCTTCAGCATTTCGGCGAAAGTAGCGGCCCTCTGATTTGAGTACTTCCGCGGTGTCTATCAATTGTTTTTGCAGTATAAGTTCAAGCGCCATATAGCCCCGGCGCAGGTAGCTTTTACGTAACCAATAATCCTGATTCAGGTAATTGCCAGACATATAGTCCCAAGCAATTTCCAAGAAATAAGCGGCTGTATTATAAGCGAGCAAAGGCGAGCAGAGTTCTCCGCAATCGATAACAGGATACACATTGGCCACATGCGCATAGAGGCCTTGGTAAAACTCTTTTACTGTCTGGTTTGCAACTGGTAATTGCTGATCCAGCATTTGCTGTGCACAGGCTCGATCAGATGCCTTTAGATCCGCGAGAATATACTTGCTAATATGATCATTAAAAAGAGCGATCATATCGCCACCGCCACTAAAAAGCGGATCAAGAAACATAGAGGCAAAGCCCGAGGTAGCCCAGCGATCAGGGAATATAAATTCGTCCGCCCGGTAGGCAAGCTGGCCCCAAGCTTCAAAATCGACAAGCTCCGCACCCTCCAGCAACTCTGCAATTGCCCGATATTCCATCAGGAAATTCAGAAAACTATCGCGTTTGGTGGGCAGTTTCTCAAATTTGTCTTTTTCACCCACGATACCCACACTGGTATAGCCACCACTCAAGGGGATAAACCAAACCCAATACCCTTCACCAGAGAAGTGATTCGTAGATAGGAAGCGTCCAAAGGCGCGACTTCTCCAGGCCTCATCGCCCATGGCGTCGATATCCTGGATATTTTTAAAGCGGCCCCAGGCAGAGAAGTGCTCAGGCACATTTTCCTGACGAGTTAGCTTCTTGTGCTTCTTAGCAAACCGGTTACGTCCACTACAGTCAACCAACCAACGCGCACTGATTTCCGTATTGCGCTCACCGGCAGACAGCTGAATGGTGTGGTGATGATCAGCAGAGCCGATCTTTAGGGACTTTGCTTTTACCCCCATTACAACTTCGATACCGTCTTCACGGTTCATTTCAACCAGATCCGCCTCCAGACGCGCCCTATCCAACTGGAATGCGGGATGAGGCGGAATACTGGTTGTTCCATGCTCACTCATCTCTGCGAGCGACAGGCTGTGATCGGGCGTATCATAGAAAAAGCGCAAACCATTTTTGGGAAGGTGGTTTCTGTATAGGTAATTAACCAGGCCAAGCTGCTTCATAAAGTAATGGCCAGTCATCTCGACGGTAGCTTCTCCCACTTTTCCCCGAAAGCTCTCGCTAGCTTCCACAACAAGGATTGAAACCGCCTGACTACCGCGCCTAATCTGCCGGGCTAGCGTCAATCCGGCCCAACCACCACCAATAATGACAACATCATACTCTTGTTGTATTTCTTCTATTGCCCCCATCACAATGATTCAACCTCGTTGAGAAGAGAATTCCAAACAGAAGAATCCACCGAACAGAATGAATCAGGATCCTGGATAATTTCCATTACCATTCTGGTCCGAGGCAGCTCATTACGGATAAAGAACTTGGCACTCAAAATTTTCGACTCAAAGAAATCAGTATCAGCCTCACCTTGACTCAATCGATTGGAAGCGCTACAGGCCGCCTCCAATAATAGCCAGGCAAGAGTAATATCGCCCATCATATGCAGTATGCGGGTGCTATAGGCAGGTATCTTGAACATTTCCTTTGTTCTTACCCAAACATGCACAGCTTTCAGAACAATTTCTAGATGCTCAAAAGATTCTTGCAAACCCTTGAATTCGCCTTTGAATGTTGGGTAGTCCGCAGCCTTAGCAATAAATGCTTCGATTTCATTTTTATAAATCTGGAATAGTTTACTGGAATTCCCAAGTCCCAGCTTATCTCGAATAAGGTCTTGACTCTGGATATAATTGGTTCCCTCCCAAATCGCAAGAACCTTAACATCCCGAGCATACTGCTCAATACCCAGTTCTTTCAGATACCCCTGGCCACCACAGGTCTGAATAGCCAACTCACAAACTCTCCAAGCCTGATCACTAACATACGCCTTAACCACCGGAGTCAGCAGGTTAACCAGACCCTGATGATGGGTAGCCTCAGCTTTCTTGTCCGCCTGCCCTTCAAAAGTTTTGAGAAAGCTCTCCGAGAGAGTCAATTTTGCGATCAATGCGCGACAACCCTCAACTTTGGATTTCATCTCCAGCAACATACGTTGAACATCCACGTGTTCAACAATATTGACCCTGCTGGCAGTCGCACTGAAACTCTCGTGAAAACGCTTCCCTTGCAAACGCTTACTAGCGTAGGCAAGTGCGTTGTAGTAAGCGGAAGAAGCCATTCCTAACGCGTAAACTCCGGTGCTAATTCGCGCTTGGTTCATTAGTGTTAAGAACTGCAATAGGCCCACATTTTCCCGATCCCCTAATAAGTAAGCCCGGCACGGACCATTCTTACCGAAACTCAGGTGGGTATTAGCACACCCCTTAAAGCCCATCTTATCGGCGAGAGAAAGACATTCGACCTGGTTAAATTCGCCAAGGCTGCCATCTTCCTCAACCCAATATTTGGGTACTATGAAACAGGACAAACCGTAAGTACCCGATCCACTTTTCTCCCCCCTTCCCATGACAAAATATAAGGTGTTTTCGGTGAGATCGTGCATTCCAGCACTGATCAGGTATTTCTCGCCAGTAAGTAGGTAGGTGCCATCTTCTTGCCTGGAAGCCTTGGTATCAACTAGGGAAACATCACTTCCTGCCTGCGGCTCAGTCAAACACAGGCATGAGGTCCATTCCGACCGGGCCAACTTCTCTTTAAACAGAAACTTTTGTATTTCGCTACCATACTTCTCCACTAAAGTGGATGAGGGTAGACAAAAGCCACCATAAGTCATAAAGCTGGGATTAGCTCCCATAAACATTTCCAGAAGCATCTGCATTATGAACGGAGGCAGCTCAGAGTGTTGCTCACCGTCAGTAGAGGCCAAATCCCCCCACTCTTCCTTAAAGCGGCTCCACATCTCAGGGAAAGATGCCGGCAACTGCACTTTGCCATCCACCAGTTGACAGCCTTGCTCATCAGCTTCTTGATAACCTGGTCCAAGTACCTCACAGGCAAATTTTTTCGCTTTTTGAAGTAAATCACTCAAGTTTTCTGCAGAATGCTCGCTATAAAGAGAATGCTCAAAAAGTGCCTTGGTTTGATAGAACTGGTCTTCAATCAGGAATTTAAATTCCCGTAGGTCTGACTTATAAATATTTCTACCCATGCTTGGCTCCTTGATTTTCCAAGAGTGATCGCCAGCTGCCGGAACCCAGCACCCAGTGAAATGTTTGATTGTGTCTTCCCCTATATTTTTTCTGGGGATAGATCAGCGCATTGCGCACATGGGGGAGGTAATCCTGACCAAGCGCATCGCCGATATGTTGCGCAGCGGTAAATTTATTGTACGCATTTTCAAGAGAGAGAGTCTCCGTATGAACTAACCGAGAGAGCAGCTGCTCTTCAGGTTTCAACGCTTTTTGAACCCTAATGCACCCCGCCCGACCACCGCCGCCCAGTGTAAGAAGCCAGAGATCCTCTACGCCAAGATTGAGACAATAGGCCTGAATCTCACCAAGAGGTTTTATACTGAGGTAGTGAAATCCATCATTCTCAATACTGGGTAGCCACTGAGATTTTTCTTCTTGGGAAAATCCCTTTAGCAATCCCTTAGCCCACCGAGACTTAATATCAAAAGAGGCAACCTTAGATGTACGACTAGAATTGGTGGAAATTAATTTCTTAAGATTTTGAACTAACTCATGGGCCCCACTGAGCGAAGGCGCCTGAGATAAAATGTCGCAGCTAGAAATTTGGCAGAGACTTTGCGCATGGTATTGTTTGCTCAACCAGGTGACTGCCACGCCTGTGATCACATCCAATCCATCTTGCCCCGACTTTACACCAATACCCAAAGCATCCAGGCACTCCTGCTGCCGATCTTTGCCAAGCTCCAGATTAATGACGAGAGCATCATCTTCCGGCTGCATGGAATAACTGAGAATTGCCGCATGAAAACTGGTACAGGCACTACCGACAAATTGAATATTGTGTCCGGCCTGTTCCAACTGAGCGAGGAACTCAACAACCGGTCTTTCCAGAAGTACATTAGCCTCCCCGGCAGAAACTACGTAGACAAGCTCAGGAAGTTGAATTAACCCCAACAAATATTGATTTAGGGCGCGCAATAATTGCTTTGTCTCACCATTATGATCTACCCAGAGGCTTCTAATATACATGGCTATGCGGTCCTTTCCCTGACCATTTTTTCAATAGAATCAAAACCCAACTGCAGTAATTTTTCAGAAATCCGTGAAATAAAATAATTACAGTCTGCAGCACAGCATATTCGCAGCCGCAGGCTATTGGAACCAGACTCCAGCGGATGGCGGATCAGGGTGTCTTCGATCACCAAATAGGAAGTTCCTTGCTGATGCAAGATCAACTCTTCCTCGTGTACACCCTGCAACATTAAAACCCGATCCTGTAAAAACTGCTTTGGCATTCTTCCACCAGCAGGCATCTGCATTCGCAATAAGATCGTATCAATCTCCAGGCCAGCGCTATCAACACACTCCAATAACTCAACCAAAAGCTGATAATGCTCAGAAAAGCTCAAGAGTACCGGTGTTTTACCCACTGGCAATTGAGAGATAGCTAGGAAGTCAGATTCACCTTCCAGCGGTAGTATTTGTGCGACACAAGGCTTGGGCTGCTTGGGATAGGGGTTACGAAGCAGTCTTGTAGAAAGTTCAATCACTTTACTCATGCCGCCTCCGCCAAATAAAAGACGCTGTCCCGGTCAATATTTACTTCTGCAGTACAGTAATAGCCATTTAGAGCGATTGAACATGCCAATAACTTCTCACGCCGATCAAATCTTCCATCAACACCGTGTTGAATAATATTCAACCAGGGGTCGCTACCGAAACAATGTCCCCATCTATCATGGAGATCAGGAAGCTGGTCAAAGCCCTTGAGTAGCTTGGTGAATATCTGCCGAATATTTTCTGGAAAGAAGGGTAGCGACAAAGTGAGATCTTCCCTACTACTGGCCATTTTGCGAATAATCGTCGCAAACTCAGGGGTAGTGTTATAGGTAACGGTACAACCTGCGCTGATATCACTTGATTGAAATGACTCCACCTCCAGAAGTAAAGTGCAAAGGCCAAAGCCGCTTTTCCCCCAGTTTTCATTGCGTTGCCAAAAGCTTAAATCGAGCACATTGGCATCCAGTATGCTAACCATTACATAGCGGGCACCGGGATTTTGCTTTAAGTAATAACGAAGACTATAACCCCATGAGGCACATTCATAGGTGTTAATAAAGCTAGTAACGGGAACGCCCCGCCCCTTTTCAACCGGATTCAAATCACGCACGGTGATTGCTCCAGTCGTGAAAGGTAACTCAATCATTGTGGAGCAGAGAAAGTGTCGGCTAATCTTATTCTTTGATTCCAACGAAATACCTTCAAGGACTCTATGGCTCTGATCAGATATGATCTTGCCAATTTGAGCAAAGGCATATTGAAGATTCACATTCCTTATGATGTTAATATTTTCGATCGGCGTAAAGGCTGCAGATTTTAAATACAAACTCATACCCGATGCCCTTTCGCCTTACTGTAGATCTCGAATAAGCAGCGGTAGGAGCTTCCCTCCATTTTAGTGAATGCCAGTAAATCACGCTGACACGCTGTATTTTTAACCTTTCCTGATGATACTAAATCTAAAAGCAGTTCATTACTGGCAAACTTCGTTGCCAAAACCCTATTTACACTATGCATAGAAAAGACTGTTGCTGACGCCTGCTCGTTGCATAGGCAAATCAGATACTCGATATGCTCCTGATCGGTAATGGATAGCTCTACTTCACCCCGATCCTTCAACCAGAGCACAAAGTGCATCAGGGATTTCACGAAGCGGGGACGAACTAGTGTCAGGAATCGATTGACACTCCCAAGACCGCCCTTACTCAATAGCATGTCTTTGCTCACAGTGACACTGCCACGGCAATTACCAAGTTGCAGCTTGCCATCCAAGAAAGACTCACCGACGGGAGTCTGTTTTAACTCGGTACAAAGCTCTGGGGGCAACATTATGGTCATTGGAAATGGACGCGCCGCCTGTTTGGCAACCACCATGGCAAATCCCAGTTTATGTGCCTCAATACCATGGACTTTATTAACAACAAGCTGCATCTCTTCATCACTACCTTGCAGCTCGGTCTTCCAACTCTGCAAGCTGGGGCCACCAGGATCGGTCATTAGGAAATGGCCAAAAATTCCCTGCTCCACCCAGTCATTCACCTGTGCCAACTGTGTTTCAGTTGCAGTCAGGCTCATCATGATAGAACCAAAGAGCCCGATCATTTCATGGAAGTGATCCGCCAGCCCATGATCACGTACCTGGTCAATGATTTGATCGATAACAAATGTCTGCTCAAATTGCTCTAGAGGCTGCTTAACCGATGGTTCCCGAAGAGGAGCCAACTTTGTCAAGGGATCCTCAATAATCATTGATGCATCAAACAGACGTACACAGGCTCTCTCCAATAGAGTCTTCAGAGAAGCCGGCACAGGCGAAAGTGAAGAAAGCTGGCTGACGACAAAGCCGCCAGCAATAGTTTGCAGTTCCATAAGCTACTCCATTAGATAAGATTTGGCAGAAGGCAAACTCAAAAATGGAGCAACGGTATAGCTCGCATTGTAGGCTCCGCAATTACTAAATATAACGAGATCACCAGGCTGTAAGGCCACGCCTTTTGTCTCACCAATAATATCTTCCTTGTTGCAGGAAGTTCCCACCAGTAAGCAATTTTGTGGCTTGCTATCACCTTCCAGCACTCTACCTTCACGTAAAATCAAAGGCTGGCTGTAGCGTTTAAATGTACTTTCTGTTTTTGCCAAGAGGAAATTTTGAGCCATGCCACCATCACAAACCCCATACTGCTGCCCCTCAATGGATTTCACATAGCGAACTTCGGTCACAAAATATCCAGCACTTGCCATGAGAGCTCGGCCACTTTCATGGGCAATCTGTATATGCGAAGGGAATTCACCGAGTAGATTCCGATAATGCTCAAAGTCAAACTCATGACTTTCCCAATTCAGATCAAAGCCGCCACCCAGATTAACTAATCCGATTGGGTATCCAAGTGCGCTTTCAAACTTATGAACTATTTGTAGAGCAGCTTGCGCTGTGCTGTTGGCTAGCTTGCTAAAATTATATGATCCGCGGAACACATGAAATCCGCCGACCTTCAAATCGTTCTCTTTGCAAAATGCCAAAGCAGATTCCACATCACCCCACCCCAAGCCAAAGTGGTCTTTTTTCGTCACTGTCGTGGATTCTTCAAATTGATCCAGAGTACTGGGATTAAGACGAAGTATCAGAGGATTAATGGGGCGTTTCCCCTGGAATTCTTTCACAATTTCCAGCTGGGAAAGGTTATCGATGACCAAGGTACATTTACTGGCAATCGCTGCCCGCAAAAAACTCTTATCGGCAGATGGATTGTTGATATAGCGAGGACTCTCTCCTCTGGGGAGAAGATTCAACTCACCAATAGAAGCGATTTCAATGCCGTCTTCAAATACATGGCCACTACGCACAATAAGATCGAGGCAGCTATTAGCCTTGAGAGAATAAATCAGGGATGTCCCCAAGCTATCCTTGAGTTTTCGGTAGTTGTTGGCTACATCCTTTAGGGAGTAAATATAACAAGGTGTTGAAAAGTGTCGCCTTTGCTCATTAAGCTGGGCAACAAGCTTTTCCAAGGAAGCTTTCATGGTATCACCTGGAGAAATTTATAATCATTCTTATAGGGCACAAATATTTCAGCCGTATTTACGACTTTCCGGTCTCACTTTTTTTTATTTAAAGCCGGCCTGGCGTTGCCGACTCACCGAGGAACCTCGACACTTCCTATCGCAACCAGCTCAAAACTCCAGCTCTTGCTGCAGCTTTTGCCTATCAATCTTACTGTTGGCTGTCAACTTTATCGCCTCGACAAACCTGACTTCACGCGGCGTATAGTCAGCATCCAGGTTGTCTTTCAGCCATGCTTTGAATTGCTGCTGATGCTCGGGCGTATTTTCATGAAGCTCTAATACACATACCGCAATTTCATTTTGATATCTGTCACTGGACGCCAAAACTGCACTGAGATGAACCAGAGGGCATGCATCAATCACCCCTTCCAGGTCTTTTGGGAACAAGCAAAAACCGGCTTGCTTAATCAGGTCTTTAGAGCGACCTTTGAAATAGTAAAAGCCCTCATCATCTCGGCTGAATAAATCACCAGTCGCCAGCCAGTTATCATCGCGATAAAGGCCGCTGATAATCTGTGCACCACCTTTCGCACTGGGGTCATAATAAGCTTGCATAACCCCTGAACCACGTACAAAAAGCTCACCAACTTCATTAGCTTTTGCCTCATGGTAAGTATTTTGCAACTCGTCTAATAGGAAAATGCGGACATCCAATCCCGGTATTGGCTTACCCACCGAACCCATTTTCTGCTCCCAAAGCTCCGGCTCAAGATAAAGGGCCCTTTTACACTCGGTAAGGCCATACATTGCAAAGACATTGAGTGCGGGACAGTACTGCTTCCAGGCGCGAATAACGTACTCCGGCAAGTGACCGCCGGTGTTGGTGATTGCCCGTAAGTGAGAAAGATCAGGTTTTACCAGCGATAGCAACTTGGATAGTGCAGCTCCCATTGCCGGGACTATGGGCAGTACTGAAATTTTCATTTCAGATATTACTTTTAAAACATGTAGAGGATTGAATGTTTTATCGTAAAGAATTGTTGTGCAATCCTTGAAAAGGGCAAACAAGACCTGATACAGGCCGTAATCAAAGGATAGAGGTGAGAGGCAAAGTATGCGGTCCTCACTATCCAGACGCAAATAATCGGAGGTCGACTGCAGAGAGGTAAGAACGTTTTGATGTGTGAGCATTATGCCCTTTGGCTTGCCGGTACTCCCCGAGGTATAAATAATCAGGGCCAGATCAACGCCAGTCACTCTGGATGCGGTATGCAGCTCAAACAATTTTTGCTGCGGGCGATAGGTTTCCAGTAAAGCAATACTTTCACCTTCCACAATTGCCTTCGCATTGCAGTCAGCGGCAATGGATTCCACTGCCGCCTGTCCAGCATCCCCCTTAATGGGGACCACCACCAGACCGAGGTGCCAGGCGGACAACATTGTCGCCACAGTAAAAAAATCGTTCTGGGCTCTAATGACAATTTTATCCCCATGGGCCAATTGAATATCGGTCTGCTGTAGGAGTGATAGAGCCCTCCCACAACATTGTGCCGTCAATTTTTCCCCAGTCAGATTTTCCAGGCTTCCAAGCCAAGAACCAGTAACAACCCCATCGAACAGGTCGGCAAGCGAGAACATTGTTAGTCCAATTATTTTTTTTAAAACTTATCCTGTGACTCTCATCCACCCCCTTCAAAAGTGACAAGAGCCACCTACATGGCACGATCATTTTATAAAGTCAGCTCTCCATAATGACAAGCATTATCTTAAAATCCTGTGATGGAGTTTTCATTCGTGTACTTGTAGTTCACAAAAGTCATAATTTTCTATAATTTTTTATTGTTGACTTTTGATTATTAATGAACAAGACATACCATGAGAAAATAATTTCACTAGAGCGCACCAGAGAGAAACATATTTTTAAAAGCGCTCAGAAAACAGCAAATTGATTATTCTTTTGCAAATTATTTTCAATACTAAGGCAACTTATTTCATGAGCGGCATCAGTTCTCAGTCACTATGCGCACTATCTCACACCAAGAAAAATTGACACAAAGCATATTTGTAATTGACATTTTGCTACGCAACTGACTAATAAAAATAAATCGCTGTCTTGGTACTCACCTTGAAAATTTATTGCCATTTACACAGGACTCTCTCGCGAATAACAGGCGAAACTTGGTAGATAGGATTCATGCAACAGTGCCACTCTCCCAATTTGCTCTATTTTCTTTTAATAGCCTTATGGAAGGTGCGGAAATAGGCGCCCTGATAGGCGCCAGCGGAAGGGGTCTAATATATTTACACCCCCATTATTTTTTGGCCTGAGAGGTATCGGAAAAATTCATTTTGCAGCTTGCGGACTCAACTCAGAAAGTTTCATCCGCAACTATATTGGGTGGCTACTGAACTGAATAAATCCAACTAGGGAATAGTGTCACCATCGAGTTTCTTTAGAGAGTGTAAAGGCTAACGACACACCATGGTCTTACACAACCGAGGGTAATAATGGCGCTTTTTGCCGCGTTATTATACTGATCACTAACCAACGCAGGCTCATCCTTAGCCATGCGAACCCCTAAACTGAAACCCGGCTAAATCGGAACCTTCCTGAAGGTCCATTGACAGCAAGCAAGGCCTAATAGAGAGGAATTAAGGTTGAACAGCAGGCCATCACCGCCACTACAACAGCCTCCGGTACCCGGTAATTTTTGGAGGTTGATTTTTCTCATCATTTTACTCTTTCTCGCACTATCTCATCCTAGCTCAAGCGCTGATGTGAGTAAGAAAACAGTGGAATCTATAAAAACACCCGATGAGGTGAAAAGCAGTATCGGTTTGCTGAAATTCCGTGATGGCGCGCCCTACCCAGAAACCGCAGAAAAGCTCTACGACTATCTGGATCAGATGCGCGCGGTTGATAGTTTTTTAAAAGGCATCCAAGGTGCTTCGGTTCATGGCTTGATGAAAGGGGGGCGCGAATTAGGTGCCAAAGCGGTCAATGAGGTTTTGATTTTTGACCGATTAATGAGCGCAGAGTCACTATTTCTCACCGGCAACACCTCCACCATTTACACGCTTGCTTTCCTAGACCTAAAGCGCGATGGCCCCACAGTCTTACATGCGCCACCAGAGGTCAGCGGAGCCTTTAACGACGCCTGGTTCCGCTATGTGGAGGATATAGGCCACCCCGGTCCAGACAAGGGACGAGGAGGGAAATATCTGGTTTTGCCCCCAGACTATAAAGGCAACCTGCCCTTTGGTTATTTCCCGGTCTACCCCCGCTCCTACCGCGTCTGGGTATTTATGCGCTCACCGAGTCATCAACCTCTGGATGCCGCAGCTCAAAACGTAAAAGACCACCTCAGAATCTACCCCCTTTCTAGAAAAGGGAATCCGCCCAGAATGGTCTTTATTAGCGCCTCGGGAAAAGCATTCAACACCATTCACCCCAACAATTATGAGTTCTACAAACATCTTAATGAAGTCATTCAGTATGAGTGGATAGGCATGCTAAACCCGGAAACTCGCGGCCTTTTTGCCTCTATCGGGATTGAGAAAGGCAAGGCGTTTAGCCCGGATGAACGCATGACCAAAATCCTTACCGACGCTGTGGCCATCGGCAACGGCATCGCTCGCTCGATTGTCTGGTATCCGCGCACCGACAAATCTCTCTCAGATATTAAGATCTACCCCGGTACCGACAGTGCTTGGGTAATGGCATTTCCCGGCAAGAATATTTTCTTCAATGGCGCCGATGGCAAGACAATCAATAGCGATGCGCGCGTCAGCTATTTCTACCCCTACACCGGTGTTAGCCCGGCGATGACCGCAATAGAACCCGGCAAGGGGTCCGACTATGCCATCGCCTTTGTCGATGAGAATAAAGAGCCTTTCGATGGATCTAAAAAGTACAAATTGCACTTACCACCAGAAGTACCGGTCAATGCGTTCTGGGCCGTCAATATCTACGACAGCCAAACCCGCTCTCAACTAAAGACAAGCCAAAAGTTCCCCTCTGTCAGTAGCCAAAGCAAGGGCATCAAGCAAAATCCCGATGGCTCCTATGACATCTTTTTTGGCCCCAAGGCCCCTAAAGGTTTGGAACACAACTGGCTTGAGACAATCCCCGATAAAGGTTTTTTTGTTATTCTGCGTCTTTACGGACCCCTCGGGCCCTGGCTGAAAAAAACCTGGCGACCGGGGGAGGTAGAACCCACAGACTATTGACCAGCGCGCACCGCCCCCCGCTGCGCGACACTTTCAATTCGTGCCAACCGGCGCCGATAATTGCGCGGGGTATCTGCAAACCAACGTCTGCAAGCACGCTGAAAGGTACTCTGCTCGGCATAGCCCAACAGACCGGTTATCTGCCCCAGGGCTAGGCCTGTGTTCGATAAATATTCTGCTGCTAGTTCCCTGCGCACCCAATCCAATAAGGTGTCAAAGCGCAGCCCTTCCAACGCCAAACGTCTCTGCAGAGTGCGCGGATGCAAGCTCAGGTGAGCGGCAATAACTGCAACTTGGTATTGACCAGTCGGCAGTAATTGCCGCATGAGCTCTCGTACCCGCGCGCTCAGGGAAACCGCCGCCGAAACCAATTGCTGCTCCAGGTAATTTGTAGCCAGCCGCTTAGTTACCGGGTCAGCTGAGGTGAGCCGGGCATCCAAATGCTCAGCGAGAAACTCCATAGCACAGTAGCCAGAGAGAAATTCCACTGGGCAGGTAAAGTAATCTCTGTAACCCGAGCGCTCAGCCAGAGCCGCATGGGGTATTAAAACCCTCTGCGGGGCGGCGTTTTCCCCCATTAACATACGTAGCATGGCCAGCGTGTTCCCCAGGGTTTGCTCATGGATTTGGCAGAAGCGCGATAGTGCCGGATCGAGCTGGTCAAAAACCAGCCGCTCATAGGGGCCGTTACACACGGGCTCAATACGCAACTGTATCGCCGGGCTGTGCAGCGACATAAACCGGGCCACCGCCTCGACCGCTTCCCGCGCGGAAGCAGAATTGCAAGCAATCACAGCGATACCCCCAAGCCGGTCAACTCCTTGTCGCGCAGCGAGGCGAAGGGCGAAATCGGGGCACTGTAACCGCTGGGCAGAAACTTCCAACAGGCGAGCCACATCGACATGGGGGAGCAGACGGGTATCTGAGACGACAATATCCCCTGGGATATTAAATTCAGAGAGGAAGTTAGCGGTATGCCCCCCCAACTCTGTGGTCAGTGCTCCATACCCCGTAAGTACACTGGCTCGTATAACACTACCCACTGCTCCTCCAGAGCGCCCAATGACGCCTCAAGATAATTTTTTGTCGCAATGTAGCAATAAAAAGCCTGCGCTTCTACGCAGTCTAGTAACCCTGAAAATGCCAAGAGGGTAATGACTGTGCAACCGCTCCACTTTGATGTATTGATTATTGGTGCCGGGCTCTCCGGAATCGGCGCGGCCTGTCACCTTCGTCGCGAGTGCCCAACAAAGAAAATTGCCATCCTTGAACGTCGCACTCAAATCGGTGGCACCTGGGATTTGTTCCGCTACCCCGGTATACGTTCTGATTCGGATATGTTCAGCTTTGGTTTTGATTTTCGCCCCTGGCCAGGACTCAAACTTTTGGCGGATGGCCCCTCCATTCGCCAATATATCCATGATACCGCGGAAGAGTACGCTATCACCGACGATATTCACTTTAACATCGACCTCTACAAGGCCAACTGGAATAGTCATAAATCTCATTGGGTTCTAGAGGGAAGTAATACCGTTACTGGGGAGCCCCGCCGTTATAGCTGTACCTTCCTGATTTCCTGTACGGGATACTACGATCATCACCGGGGATACCTGCCCAAACTTCCTGGGGCAAGCCAGTTCCGCGGTAGTTACATTCATCCCCAGCACTGGCCTGAAAACCTGAATTACCAAAACAAGAAAATTGTAGTAATCGGCAGTGGTGCCACTGCCGTAACCCTGGTGCCTGCCCTGGCCACCCGGGCCGCACATGTCACAATGCTGCAGCGCTCGCCCAGTTATGTCATATCCGTGCCAGCATTCGACAACCTCTCCGCCTGGCTTTTGAAGTTCCTACCAAAATCTTGGGTCTTTAAACTGGCTCGCTGGCGCAACGTTAAAATACAACGCTGGCTTTTTAAAGCCTCTCAGCGCTGGCCCAAATTTATGCGAAGGTTATTCATACGAGGAGTTCGCAAGAGCTTGCCCCGTGATTTTGACATGAGCCATTTTACCCCGAGCTATAACCCCTGGGATCAACGTATTTGCGCAGTCCCCAATAACGACCTTTTCAAAGCTATAAAATCGGGCAAAGCCTCAGTAGAAACGGCAGAGATTGAAACTATTGGGCATAATGAAATCCATCTAAAATCCGGTCAAAAAATCGACGCAGACATCATAATCACTGCCACGGGGTTGAATTTACAGGTGCTTGGCGGTATCCAGCTCTGTGTTGATGGCGAAAAAATTCATATCAGTGAAAAGCTAACTTATAAGGCCGTTCTGCTGGAGGGGGTCCCCAATATGTCTTGGGTATTTGGTTACACCAATGCCCCCTGGACCCTAAAAGCCGATATCTCCGCACGCTATATTTGTCGCTTGCTCAATCATATGGACAACCATCATTGCAATATTTGCCTGGCGGAAGATAATGAAGACTGTAGTGAAGATAACTCCGTAATGGGCAGCCTGAACTCCGGCTATGTAAAAAGAGGAAATAGCGTACTACCTCGCCAGGGAAAAAAATACCCATGGCGCCTGTTAAATAATTATGAACAGGATTTCAAAATTTTATTAAAAACGCCTATAAATGATGGGATACTAAAATTTTCTTCCAGCAAGACCCAAGATATCTTCCCGGATCAAAAAGCACCAAATAAAACCGAAGAGCCAGCGTCACTTTGATGATCGAACTCCCGCATTACGCTGAAGAACTAACGGAATTCGGTTAACTGTTTTGTTGCCATGGTAATAATCCGTGTATATAGCTGATCAAGCATATCCGATTAGATCACCACCACAATCCGTAATTCTGACGATATGGTAATCATCAATCGCCTCCATTGGGGTCTATAACCATTGGCTGCGGGGTAACCAGATTCCACCAAAAATCGAAATGATCCATTAAGGAGAGCAATGTTTTCAGCTGTCCAACATCACCTGAGATTTTCACCGCGCCGGCCTCTAATTTTTCCTGAATACTATCGACGCCAAGAATGATATCGTTAAGATCACTGCGATTGATGGTGACACTACTTTGCGGATCATCAATGGGAGGGCCATAGTTAAGAACCGCATTTTCCAATGTCAGGGCATATTCTTCCTCAATATCTGGCAAGGTAATGTTGATCGAGATTTTTCTACCCGTTGCTTTTGGCCCATTCAGGCGGATACCCAGATAATCAAAAATTAACGTTATAGGCATACTGCGGATAGTATCGGCACTGGCCGTTAAGGGAACGGGTAATCGCTGTATACCATGGCGTAATTCCATCGCACCACTTAAGAAAAAATTTCGCCAGGTGCCATTTTCCTGCTGGTAGCCCAGCTGCTCCAGGGTATTCGCTAATAAATTCCGCGCCGCACGGTTATTGGGTTCAGCGGAAACCAGCTTATCCAATACCTCCGCCACCCAGCGGTACTCTCCAGCATCGAAATCTTTTTTAGCCTGTTTAATGATGTTTGCGGCACCACCCATATACGCCACGTATTTCTTGCCGGCTGCTGTGGGCGGCATCGGATATAGGCGCGCCGGATTTCCATCAAAAAAACCAAGGTAGTAATTCCATACCGCGCGGGTATCATGATTAACACTGCCGTAATAGCCACGGTTGGCCCAATATTGTGAAAGCTCAGGTGGTAATTGCATGAGCTCAGCAGTCTGTACCATGTTGTAACCATGGTTGGCCAGGCGCAAGGTTTGATCGTTCAGATATTTATACAAATCGCGCTGCTTTTTTAGGTGATTGATCACGTTAGCCTGCCCCCAAGTGGGCCAGTGGTGTGGTGCAAAAAGCACCTCTACTTTATCTCCCCAGCGCTGTAGTGTTTCATGAAGATAGCGGGACCAGTCCCGCGCGTTGCGCACCTTGGCGCCCCGTAAAGTATAAAGATTGTGCAGAGTGTGCGTCGCGTTTTCGGCTGCGGTCAGCGCCTTTAGCTCGGGAATATAAAAATGCATTTCTGCGGGGGCTTCGGAGCCAGGCGCCATTAAAAATTCAAATGACAGGCCATCAATATTTCTCTTGTCACCTGTTCTAATAATTGTATCGGTTGGCTCAATGAGGGTAACGGTCCCCGTGGAGGTTTCCAGGCCGAGTCCTGCACCTAGAGTACCCTTTGGGTCTTTGGGAATCAGATTCCCATACATAAAACTGGCGCGTCGCGCCATATGGTTACCCGCAAAGACATTCTCACTCACTGCCTCAACTAAAAAATCCTTTGGCGCAATGACTTTTACCTTGCCAGACTTTACATCCTCCTCATTTACCACACCGCGCACACCGCCATAATGATCCACGTGACTGTGGGTATAGATCACGGCAACCACCGGCTTACTCCCCCGGTGTTCTCGGTATAGGTCCAGTGCCACCCTGGCTGTCTCGGCAGAGATCAGTGGGTCCATTACTATGACCCCGCTATCCCCCTCAATAAACGTGATATTGGAGAGATCAGCACTGCGCACCTGATAAATTCTCGGAATGACCTCATAAAGCCCCCCCTCCGAATTTAACTGAAGTTGGCGCCACAGGCTTGGATTGGCGGTGTCTGGTGCTGGCTTGTCCCGCGCAAACTGAAAGGCCTCAAGATTCCAGACGGGTTCTCCTTCCTTGTTCTTGATCACGCCCTCATCAGGTAACGGAGCAATAAATCCACGCTTTACATTTTCAAAGTCTTGCTGATTGGCAAATGGCAGCGCTTTTAATACGGCTTGATTCTCTTTTGCCGTAATCACACTAGCTGGCCCAGAGTCCTGGGCAAATACATGGTTTGGGACATACGGCAACAGTATAAAAATATAGGGATACACCCTCGCAAACATACTCCGCTTATTACTCATTATTTCTCCTGACCTTGAGTCACCCCGTACACAATCCCGAGTCAACGGGTACCAGCAGGACATTACTGGCTACGGCGGAAAGGAATTTCCATGTAAAGGATAGGAGGGATATAGATCGGAGGGGATGAACGCTGATAACAAGAAGACTGATGTCAGCGCCTAGTTGGGCGCGGGATTGGTTGATTATGGGATAGTACTCAGAATGGTCCCGCAACGTAAGCGGGACCATGTACTAGAGCGGTTGAATTTCAATCGGCTCACCACCAGCACAGCGCTCTGTGGGTGCCGCCTTACCCATGAACAGGCTCTTTAAAGTGTGGGATCAACGCACATCGAGTAAATGCCGCGCAATAATCAGACGCTGAATTTCACTGGTGCCCTCATAGATGGTGGTGATACGCACATCGCGACTCATGCGCTCCAAAGGATACTCACGGGTATAACCCACCCCACCGTGAATCTGCAGAGCCAGATAGCAAGCTTCATTGGCTTTTTCACTGGCAAACAGTTTTCCCATAGAAGCCGCGGGGCCAAAAGCCATACCGGCATCTTTTTGCCAGGCAGCCTGCAACAACATCAAGCGAGCGCCTTCCATCTCGGTGTACTTATCGGCAAGCTGCCACTGCAACCCCTGGAACTGTGCCAGTTTTTTACCGAACTGCTCGCGCTCATGCATATAGCTACGGGCACAATCCAGCGCCTCGAGACCAATACCCAGAGCCAGGGAGCCTATACCGATGCGTCCTCCGGCCAATTCGCCGGCAGCTATACGGAAGCCGCGATTTTCCTCACCCAGCATATTGCCGGCGGGAACGCGGCAGTTATCAAAAGAGACCTCGTTGGTGACTGAGGCCTTCTGCCCCATTTTCTCTTCCGCCTTGCCGATAATCAGGCCCGGTGTACCCGCCTCCACCAGAAAACAGGTAATCCCTTTGCCCTTGGCCGCTTCGGGGTCCGTTACCGCCCAAACCACAAAAATACCGGCAAATTCGGCACTGCTGATAAATAACTTGCTGCCATTCAGCAGGTAGTCGTCACCATCCTTTACCGCGCGGGTGCGCATGGCGGCAGCATCGGAACCGGAGCCCGGCTCGGTCAAACAGAACGAGCCAGCCGCATATTCTCCGCTACAGATTTTGGGAAGGTATTTTTGCCGCTGCTCTTCATTACCCACGGCCTGAATTACCTCAGCCACCATATTGGTGACGGAGGTGGTGGTTGCAGTGGAGGCGCAGCCTCGAGCGAGCTCAGTTATAGCCAGGCTGAATGCCACAGTGCCGGCACCGGTGCCGCCGTAATTGGGATCTATATTGATCCCCATAAAACCGAGTTCAGCCAGCTCTTTCAATTTTGCCAGCATCAACTCGCGGTTACCGGTTTTATCGAGTTCTGCGGCTATGGGCTTCAATTCGCTCTCGGCAAATTGTCGCGCCGCATCCTCAATCATCTGCTGCTCTTCGCTCAGTGAGAAATCCATACAGTACCTACTTTATAGTTATCGCGGTTGGATCAGGCGGCACAGGGCGCCGCTCACAAATTATGTCGAGGATAATAAAATCCAGACCAACAATGATTGCCAATTCGCCGTTTTCCTCGACAAAATCTGCAATCAATGGCAAAGATCACGGTGTAGAGAAGTCACTTAAGTGTGTGGCTCGGACCGAGCCTGTGCCGGAAATGGCACAAATGGAACAGTCATTCTTCCTCCGCCCCGGCAACCTTGTCTGTTTATTATCTGCCAAGTGGTGAGCGTTTCGGCCATCCCTGACCGATCGAATGCCGGGCTTATCGCCGGGTGACTTTGCTCTTGGGTTCCGGATCGGGCACCGCCACGGCGGTGTCGGTTTTCACTTCCTCCATCACCACATAGGTATGGGTTTCGCGCACCCCCGGCACCGAAGCCAGTTTCTCACCGAGAAACCGGCGATAACCGAGCATATCCTTGATGCGAATTTTCACAAGATAGTCAAAGCCGCCGGCCACCATATGACATTCCTGCACCTCTTCCAGGCCCGCCACATGCTGGTTGAAGGCCTCCAGGGCCTCGGTAGCAGTGTTGTTTAGCGTCACCTGAATATAGACCACCAAGCCGGCATGAACCTTGAGTGGGTCCAGCAGCGCCACATAGTCGCGGATAAAGCCCTCGCGTTCGAGGCGCTTCACCCGCTCTAGGCAGGGGGTGGGACTGAGATTTACACGGCGTGCCAACTCCACATTCGGCAGGCGGCCATGTCGTTGCAGGATTCGCAGTATTTGGCGATCGATACGATCTAGATCTTCCAACTGTCGAGACATTACAAAATACCCTACTGGCAATCACGCATTTAGGCGTGATATTTAACCACAACAGTCGCCAAAATGGCGATTAATTCTAAGCACTTTCGCACATAATCCGGTCTTTTATTCTGACCCTAGATATAGAGCTTGGGAGACGATATGTCGACAAACTTCGCCGGAGACCTACAAAGTGCCCGAGAACGAGCACACAAGTATCTGCACGCCGACGAAAACCAGTGCGTTAATGAGCTCCTGGCCGCCCCCCGCCCCAGCGACGCCCTGCGCAAGAAAATTTTGAGCACCTCGCGCGAGCTGGTACGCCACTCGCGGCAGCAGCGCAGTAAGCGCGGCACGCTCGATGCCTTCCTACAACAGTTTGGCCTCTCCAATAAGGAAGGGGTGGCTCTCATGTGTCTGGCGGAATCTCTCCTCCGGGTTCCGGATGCTGATACTGCCGACAAACTGATCGCCGAGAAAGTGCATTCCGGCAACTGGTCCAGCCATCGTGGCCAGTCGGATTCCCTGTTCGTGAACGCCTCCACCTGGGGCTTGATGCTCACTGGCAGCGTGGTTGAGCTAGACCCGGATATTACCGAGCGCCCCTCCCATTGGATGAGACGCCTGATCAGCCGCATCGGCGAGCCCATGGTGCGCACCTCCATGATGCAGGCAATGAAAATTATGGGCGGCCAGTACGTTTTGGGCCGAACGATTGAGGAAGCGCTTAAACGCGGCCCCAAAGAAAATCTGCCTGGCACCCGCTTCTCCTTCGACATGCTTGGCGAAGGCGCACGCACCATGACCGATGCCGAGCGCTATTTTGATGCTTACATGATGGCCATCGAAGCCATCGGTAAACACAACACCAAGCGCGATGTGGTCGAGGCCAACGGCATATCCATCAAGCTCTCGGCCCTGCACCCACGCTACAGCGTGCTGCAGCGCGAGCGTGTGATGGGCGAGCTGCTACCCCAAGTAAAACGTCTGTGTGCCGCCGCTGCCAAATACGACATGGGCTTGAATATCGATGCGGAAGAAGCGGAGCGCCTGGATATCTCCCTGGATATTTTCGAAGCCCTAGCCCGCGATCCCGAACTGAAAGATTGGCAGGGCCTCGGTTTTGTATTACAGGCCTATCAAAAACGCGCTCCCCATGTGGCCGACTGGCTGGTTGCCCTAGGCCGCGACACCGGCCGCAAACTGATGGTACGCCTGGTCAAGGGCGCCTATTGGGATAGCGAAATCAAGCATGCCCAGCAGATGGGCCTCAGCGATTACCCGGTGTACACACGCAAATGTCACACCGACCTCTCCTACCAGGTATGTGCGAAGAAGCTGCTCGATGCGGAGGAAGCGATCTACCCCCAGTTCGCCACCCACAATGCCTACACCGTGGGTCAGATTCTGGAAATGGCCGGCGAGCGCACTAATTTTGAATTCCAGCGCCTGCACGGGATGGGCCACCTGCTCTACGCACAGATCGAAGCCGTACACGGCAAGCGTGTGCCCGTGCGGGTTTACGCCCCGGTGGGCGCCCACCGCGACCTGCTGCCCTACTTGGTGCGACGCCTGTTGGAGAACGGCGCCAACAGCTCCTTCGTAAACCGTTTTATGGATGAGGACACACCCATTGAAGCGCTGGTGCAGGACACCCTCGAATTGAGTGAGGCCTGTAATCCCTTCCGCCACCCACAAATTCCTGTACCGGAGAGTATTTATATGGGCGCAGAAGCCCTGCCACGGAAAAACTCGCACGGCATTGAGCTGACCGACCCACTGGCCGTTGAACCAATGCTGGAAGAACTGCAAAAACAACAGGGCAAACACTTCCTCGGTGGTCCCATTGTCGACGGTGTCATGGGCAAGGCCGAAGAGCCGGTTTACAACCCGGCCACCGGTGCAGTGATCGGCCATACCGCCAACACCGACAAACACTTGATCGAGCGAGCCTATGCCTCAGCCACCGAAGCGCAGATCGACTGGGATCGCCAGGGCGGCAACAGCCGCGCCGTGATTCTCGATCGCATCGCCGATTTTTACGAAAAGAAAATCAACGAACTGACTGCGATCATCTGCCTCGAAGCCGGCCGCACTCTCAACGATGGCATCAGCGAAGTGCGCGAAGCCGTAGATTTCTGCCGCTACTACGCCAACGCCGCGCGCCAACACTTCAGCGAAGCCACCGAACTGCCCGGCCCCACCGGCGAAAAGAACCAGTTATTCCTGGGTGGCCGCGGTGTATTTGTCGCCATCAGCCCCTGGAACTTCCCCCTGGCCATCTTTACCGGCCAAGTCGTTGCCGCCCTCGCTGCCGGCAATGCGGTGCTGGCCAAACCCGCCGAGCAAACCCCGATTATCGCCGCCCACGCCGTGCGCATCATGCTCGATGCCGGCGTCCCGCCCAAGGTATTGCACCTGATTACCGGCACCGGCGCCGCCGTGGGCAAACTGCTGATCGAAGATCCTCGCCTGGGCGGCGTGGCCTTTACCGGCTCCACCGAAACGGCACGTCTAATCAACCAGCAACTGGCCGCCAAAGAAGGGCCAATCGTGCCGCTAATCGCCGAGACCGGCGGTCAGAATGTGATGATCGTAGACTCCACCGCCCTGCCCGAGCAGGTGGTGGACGATGTCATTCAATCCGCCTTCTTAAGTGCCGGTCAGCGCTGCTCCGCACTGCGCATCCTGTGTGTACAGGATGTGATCGCCGACAACCTGCTCAATATGCTGCAGGGCGCCTGCGAAGAATTAAACCTGGGCGATCCCAGCAAGCTGGAAACCGATATCGGCCCGGTGATCGACGAAAAGGCCCTGGACCTGTTGGAAGCGCACCGCGAACGCATGGCCAGTGAGGCCAAGCCACTGTTTGCCTTCGATGAAGACAAAATGCCCAACATAGGGACTTTCTTCGGACCACAGGTGGTGGAGATTGAAGATTTCTCCCTGCTCAAACGCGAGGTCTTCGGCCCATTCCTGCACGTAGTGCGCTTTAAAGCCGAAGAACTGGAAGACGTGATCCGCCGTATCAACGCCACCGGCTACGGTCTCACCTTCGGCCTGCACTCCCGTATTGAAGGCCGCGCAGACGCAATATTCAAACGCGTAAACGTGGGCAACTACTACGTAAACCGAGATATGGTGGGCGCAGTAGTGGGCGTAAACCCCTTCGGCGGCCAGGGCCTCTCTGGCACCGGTTTCAAAGCCGGTGGTCCCCACTACCTGTTCCGCTTCGCCACCGAGAAAACCAAAACGATTAATACGGTTGCCACTGGTGGTAATACACAACTGTTTAGTTTGGGACAGTAGACCTTAAGAGTTGAAAGAGCGGGCAAAGCCCGCTTTTTTTACTGCAAAATCGTACTCACTCCATAAAACCGCCCTTCCCCGTAATAGCCCCACCCTATTCAACCAAACGAGTAAAAGTAAATCTTGTATGGGCAGCAGTGATTAAAAAATATTGGCACTGTGGCACTGTTCGCTAGGTATCTCAGAGATCAAAAGCACCTTCACATATCCACCGGGATAACCAGCCCCAAGATTGCCTACTCGTTGACTTTTAATATTTTCCCAATAAGATCATGAGCCAGGAAACAACAAGACACATAAGCCGCTTCTTATATCTATACCCTAAATTTTGTACCCATTAAACCAGGGACGCAGAATTTTCAGGACTCATTCACCAGACTCCAGCGGGCGGGGCTGGGATATATGAAAATGGATATAGAGTGGCCGATTTTAAATACGCGGTTAAAGGTCTTATATCTTTAGGAGAATTTATGAATGCTCACATAGAACCAGGAACAAGCTGCTAAAGCTTTACGAAACTACTATTTCTAAATAAGTGTTTCGCGGCAATGAGCGAGATGACGGGAGTGGAATAATGAACATTTCTTACCCAACAATGAAAATATAGAAAAGAACAATGCAAATTTTGTGGTGCGCAATCCAGTTTCAGAGTAGTGCCCAATATTTAGCCAGTAACGACAGAATGGTCCAAAAAAATGCGGGCTGCACTGACCAATCTATGTGTCGTTCGCCTGTACGCCGAACGTTACGCACATGAAACGCCGAGTTAAACCCTAACTATTCTACAAGGAGAGTCTATGAACAAATTATTAGTCCCAGCAATTACCGTTTTTATTGCATCATGTAGTAGTACATTCACTAAAACCGGCGATGTATCTCATCATGCATTGAGTCCGGATTGTGAGATCGCTGTTTACACAACACCACCTAAAAAAGACTTCGATGAACTGGGTGTGGTTGAATTCAAACCTATGCCATTTATTGGCTATCCAGGCTCTATTTCATCCGCTAAATCTCAAGCAAGTCCATTTGCGTGCGCAAATGGCGGCAATGCTTTGCTCTTGTGGGAAGCAAATGGTATTGGCCAGTATCTGAAAGGTACCGTTATTCGAATTAATTAGGCTACATAACAAGCGCGTCACTGGGTAAATCGCTACGCGGCTTACCCAGTGACGTGAACATTAGGAATCAAATAGTTCTCTTCGAGTTCGCTTTTCAGCTTTTCGTAATTTCATTGATAGTATTAGGGGTTGTTTTTACCTTAACTCAATTATTCCTCAGATTTTATGCTCTTGATTTCTGTAAATATCACAATCCCTTTCACAAATTTCAGGAATCATGAGGATACCCTCAGGTTAAGCTTTGTTCCTTATGCATTAAAAGTACGACCTGTATCTTAAAAAGAAAAGAAATCTTGGGGTTTCGGCCCGGTTCGGAACAAAGTGGGAATTAGGGTTTATCCGTTATCGGAAGATATCGCAGAAAAATTAGATAAGGGCGTGCATTCTTTAATAACACCCCTGATAACTTTAACCCAAGGACCAGAAAACAGCAGGAAATCTACGACTCTCGAAACAGAACCCCAGTAAAAGAATACATCGGCAGGAGGAAAGGTGAGCAAGGAGAACTAAATATTTATAACAACGCCTGTAAATATGGCTTTTACATAAATATTGATCCTGAAATTGTAAAAAAAGGGAAACAACATTATTTATCGTGAAGGCAGCTATTCTACTTACGACAGAACAGGAGTATTAATTATGAATCCCAGCCAAAATCTTGTTTTTAATATGTACAGAAGTTGATCCCCGGTAATAACTAATAATGCACCGCAGAGGAATGGCTTTAAGCCTAGGTTTAATTATTTCTGGACTCTTAAAGTCGTCACATTATTCCTATCAATTTACAACTGGCACAATGGGGCCTTCTTCAGTTTTGCGCTCTTTAAAGGTCTCGGTACTGCGGCTGTAGTTGTAGTTGTAGTTGTAGTTGTAGTTGTAGTTGTAGTTGTAGTTGTAGCAACAATCCTAATTCTACAGGGTGTTACTAAGTTATCTAGCCCTCCCTATCTTCCATTATGATTTATAACTAGCCTTACTGTGACCCTAAGGATGGCTATGTATGCCAAATACCTTTTGAACTGTCGTACTGACAACTCAAATACATCAGCTCCTATCCATTTTCCCAGCTTACCATGTTGTCACCTCTAGATACTGACCTATTCGTTCTGCACAGATCTCCCCCCGTGACTCTGTCATAGATTTGATAATACCCATGGATTCACATACCCCCTTTCACTGAGTAATCCTGGTCAATGATCAGCTGCACTACTTCCTGCCTGGGCTCTGGGTCGAATTTAGTCTTCTTGGTATTGATTACTATTTTGCCCGATTTTCAGTGAGCGCCGCAGTATCACTCAAAGTAAAGTGGCCAGATTAAGTCTCCCATTACACATTGCTTAGAAATTCAATCAAATCAATCGTACATTTTGTAAACACATAGGTAAGGGAAGCTGGGTATATTCAATGTTTACCCGCTTATAAAAACAACAACCTTTTATAGAAAATAGAGATCCGGGTGTTCATTGTTCACAAATTGGAAATTATTAAAGCTCAATATGGAAACAATAATGTACAACCAAGTTCACAAAATATAAGAAAGTTGCGCATATAATTAAAATTTTTTGACCCAAGCAACATTGAACCCGCAGAGACTAATATGAATGATCCGTCTAAGCTGCTACTGGCAATTTTTTTATCCGTTTTCCTAACTGCCTGTGGAGGTGGTGGAGGCGGTTCCGGTGATGACAAAAACAATAATCCTGGGACCACTAATAATGACACTGGCACAGGCACAGGTACAGGCACAGGCACAGGCACAGGTACAGGTACCGACACTGGTACTAATCCCGATCCGAACGCTCCAGGAAAAATTAGTGGCGGAGAAGGTAGTGTTAGCGAGGATAATGTCGTATCCACTTCTGGCCGACTAGTTGACACTGCGGACCAAAATAGAACCTTTCAAGAAATTCTTGAGTGGGGTAAATACGGTCGCTTGCACGTTCTCTCCGATGGCAGCTGGAATTATAATTTGGATAACAATTTGTCTGATCCTCTCAGCGCTAGTGAACTTGTCACTGATGAATTCAAAGTTGCTGTGGGAACCGGAGATGATTACGTCGCTACGATAGTGATCGAAATAACAGGTGCAGACGATGCCTATACTTTTGAACCCGAATCCCCACTAGCCACTTTGGTTCTAGAAAGTAGGGAAAGTGCTAATGGCACTTTGACCTTACAAGATGTAGATGGTAATACGCCGAGTTTTTCTCAGAACAATATAGCTGGTAGTTACGGTGATTTTAAGATCGTCGGTAATGGGGATTGGGAGTATATCCTCAATGGCAATGCGAATAACCTAAAAGAAGGTGAGTCTGTAACTGATACTGTCAGTTTTCGGTTAACAAATGGCGCTCAACTATCCGTTACATTTTCGGTAGTAAACGCAGATACAAATGGGGCTGGCTCTTTTGAGCTGTCTCTGAAACAAAAGCGGATAATGCTCGACAAACACAATCATTTTCGACAGCGGTGTGCCAGTGGGCAATCTGGCGAAGGACGCGGTCCAGAAAGTGCCGGAAATATGCAAACCCTTTTTTGGGATGATGCTTTAGCTAAGATGGCAAAAGAGAGGGCGTCGGCCTGTTATTATGGCCATTTAGGTGAATCTACAGGTATTAGGAAGTCTTTTGATAAAGTGAAGGATGAAGTTTCTTTTGTACTGCCTTCTGGTTATGTGGAAATTGGCGAAAATGTAGCAATTCATTTTACGAACCCTCCAGCATCTCAGTATGGTAGCGAGCAATGGGCTGGAGCTGTTCAGGCCTGGTACGATGAAAGTTATGCGTATAATTGGGAGGACGGGCAATGTCACGATGAGACTTGTGGGCACTGGGCTCAAGTATGCTATGGAGAAACTCGCTATGTCGGATGTGCGGTAGCTGAGTGCGATAGTATCATTGGCGTTGATAATCCAGCCTATAACGATGGTGCGCATGTCACAGTTTGCAATTATTATCCCGCAGTCAATAAATCTGAGATGCCTTTTGTAGATAATTTTGGATTCGATAACTGTAGAACTTGCCTCAATTATGACTACCCTTTTTGCGCTGATAATATGTGCTCTGGAGGAATCTCCAAAAGTTGGAATGCTTCAGGAAAAACACATAAAAGCGTTGATCAGTGTACTGACGGTTTAGGTAGAGATATTGTGCCCTGCGCCCATGCCCCCAGGGACGAAGTTCATCCGCAACCCGCTAAGGTTAGCGGCTTTAAGTATAGAATGATCGACAAGCAACTACATTTGTCTTGGAATGAAACTATCAAAAATGGTGGTGTGCTTCATTACAAATTGTTTCGTGATGATGAGTTGATCTTGAAGACTCGAGAGCTGTCATATCAAGATTCTAAAATAGAGCAAGGCAAAAGCTACCACTATAAAATAATCGCAGTTGATCATGCAGGTAAAGAAAGCAAAGAACCTGCGTCCCTGGATGTTACAATAATAAGAAATTAGAGTTATACAAAGACTATTTGGAGCGCATCAGACCAAACACGAGCGGAAGTACGGGTAGTTCACACAAGAGAACAGAAGATCATAATTTTGGGTGAGATCCAAAATTCCTCCAAACAAATAAACCGGATGAGTTCAGATAAAATCCGATCTCATCCGGTTTAAACATCACAGACAGCACCGCCTTTACATGTATACGATTGAGTGGGCGCTTATAAGGGATTAGTTTAAGAAAAGAATGCTTGGTGAGACAAATTCTTTAAAAGATCCGTGAAATATCAAAGAGATTGAAAAATCTCGCGCATTCTCGATTTTTTATGATCGATAGCCAAGCAGACTGGCCTTGACAATTCACAGGCTATGGGCTCACTTGGTACTAAGTACTATAGTTCATTTTTTCCAATTGGTACTACTGGTGGATGCGATAACTCATTGAAATCACACGGTAGAAAATAACATTCATCACTTTACTAGCAATAAAAAAGGTTTTATTTTGAAAAAAATTGTATGTCTCTGTATGGCAATATTTCTTAGCTTTAATGTATATGCCAACAATGGAAAGGTACTTGTTGTCGTTTCTGCAGCTGACCAGCTGATCTTAAAAAACGGTGGGGTAGTCGAATCTGGTTATTTTGTCAGTGAATTATCTGAAACCCTGAGACAACTGGAAGACAATGGATATGAAGTTGATATTGCCACACCAAAAGGAAAAACTCCGGTAATTGACGGTTATGGCCTGCAAATGTATTTCTATAAAGCGTCAGTAGTATCGAACTGGCCCCAATACAGTTTATACCCTAAGGCCAAAGCCCAGGAAGAGCGCTCAAAAGATATTACTACAGCTATGAAGTATTTTGGTAGACTCAAATTCACTAATCGCTATGCCAATGACGAAGTATCTGCCTTTCTAGATGATATTGAATATAAAATGGAGCAACAGCAAATTACTGAAAAGCCCTTGCTTTCACTCGAATCACTCGCACAATCAAAACACTTAAAAAAATATGATGGGATATATATTCCAGGAGGTCATGCTCCAAAAACCGATCTACTGTTTAATAAAGAGTTAGGGAATATTCTAACCTATTTTCATGAGGAAAAAAAACCAACCGCTATTATTTGTCATGCTCCAATAGTATTGTTGACAGCAATGGAAGGTACTTATGATCCATTTACTCCCCCAACAGAAGAGCAAAAGAACAGCTTTATTTACAAAGGATATAACATCACACTGGGCAACAAGTCAGAAGAACTAATCCTTGAAAACTTCCTTTACCTAAAAGGTAGCCGCCTAGAGTATTATGTTGCAGAGAAGGCAAAAGAGGCTGGCCTTAAAGTTAATAACTTACGTGTACCTTCGATGTCACAAGTTATTGAAGATAGGGAGTTGATGACCGGAGCGAACCCCTCCTCGGTTTATACTTTGGCAAATAGATTCGTGGCTAAATTGAACAATAGATAGTTACTCATCTAGTAGATGTAATTATTGCTTTTACGTGGAACAAGGATGTACCAAAGCAGCGTAAACGCCACAAATAACTTTAGACCGATGCATTCTAGAGAATGTTGAGAGAGGAAGAATAAATCAAGTAGAGGATGACCAACCCTATATCTGATTAACATTTTCTCATTGAAATAGCAGAGTTAGCTTTAACCTGATCTCAACGTGCCTGGATGCTTATCAATAGCTGGCTTTTTAATTAACACTTAAAATTTGTTAAATTTTTGATTTTTATATAGATTCAAAACTTAAACTCAGAAGATGAACAATAAAAATAAGACACCAAAATCACAGTTAATTTAAATTGCTATTAGCAGGAATCTAAAATGCTAACTTAAATCGATAGGTAATAGCTCTATAGCGTTACCCATCATAGGTCAGCACATATTCGTTTGAGCAAATCCATTCGCTTCAGTTTTTCTACCTCTACCTCTACCTCTACCTCTACCTCTACCTCTAAAATATGAGATTGCAGTAATGTCTTCGTTGTTTACTGCTAATCGCTAGCCCACCAGCCCACCTTATTGTTCAACAATTAGAAATAATATGGCGTCAATTTTGAAACAATTTCTCACATCCAAAGTTCTCGAAGGCGGAAGATATCGATCTTATATTTTCAATCGGATCATCCACCTTATACTAATTTAATGGTTAACAATAGGACACTTAGGTGTAGTTATTTGCATGCTTGTGATGTTTGAATTAAGCAATATAAATTAATACCATTCCTGCGCCATTAAGGTCACTTAAAGTTAACCATTCCCATGCTGGAAGTTGAATTTTTTCAATAATGTTTTAATGCTCCGTTTGATGACTAATTTCCAACTGGCTAATCTTTAGCGTTAAGGGCAGGAGATCTTATCCGGTATATTTTTTAGAAAAAATAATAATATAGGATTTTGCCATGAATTTTAAAAGAGCAGGCGTGTATATCGTGTATATCGCGCTATTGTTTAGTTTGATTATGCCAGTCTATGCACATGCAGGGATATGGGATAATTTTACAAGCTGGATTACCGAAAGCTGGAAGAAAGTTGAAGCAAAAACTGAAGAAGCTGTCGAAGACGTTGTCACTACGGTAGAGGATGCTGCAACAACCTCAGTAGGATTTTTAGTAGACACTGGTGAATGGCTATTTGATGGCCTGACAAATTCTGTTGAAGGCACACTTGATTTTTTCTTTGGGGTGGCTGATGACTCGGTTACCGCATTAAACTATTTTGGTCTTGATGTCGATATATCAGATTGGTTTAGCACAGGGGCCCGAAACTCTGAAGATAGCGCTCAGCTGTGGACTTTGGCGAACTATGATACTGGGTCACATCCAGACTACCTAGCAGCCTTTCGTGAACGTCAAGCCGCCTATATCGAGCGGGCTTTCGACGCTGCAAGAGAGGAGCCAAATAATAACCACATGATTCTCAGAGCCCATCTTGGTCTTCCGCTGGACAGGGAAGCATTGGCCCAACGGTTAACCGAACTTTTCACCCCAGGCAAGCACGCCTACAAAAATCCAGATATGCCACTGTTGGAATATATTCGTGTATTGGCGGAGAGTAATGACTACGATGATCTAATTCTAAATGAGATCATCAAGCTCCCATATTGGCAAGACGAAGATACCGAGCGGGTACGTGTCTACACTTCTGAGAACCACGTACTTATGTGGCTCTCTAGTAGCTGGTTACTATGGGAAATGGAGGGCTGGCATATCGGAGGCGGTCCAGAAAAAATTAAAGAGCGCTTGGTGCGTTATTTAGAAGTTAAAAAACAATATGGCGTCTATGAGTCTACCTCAAATATTTATAGTGGTTTTTCGCTATCTGCTTTATTAAACCTCTATGACTATGCAAAAGATCAGGAAATAAAGACACTCGCCGGACAGGTCGCACTAATATTTCTCAACGATATAGCTATGGTCACTAATGACCTTGGCGCTGCAACGGCTGCAGATTCGCGGGCTTATGAGGGTAGTTATCAGGGAGTGAACGACCTGGGTAATAACTTCTCACGCTTTATTGCTCTAATAACCGGCATGGGTCCTCAGGTATTTACCAGTGGTGGATCACATATGGATATTTTTTCCATGACCAGCTTGGATGTCAGTAGTGTTGCCTATAATCGCCTGGAAAAACTCAATGGTGAAGTCAATATCAGCTATTCCTCTGGTCATCCCATCTCGGATGTGGATTCCATATGGGCAGGTCTGGATTTACAAGACAAACTTATTTTTTCTCAATCCGCTGGAGCTTACGCTCACCCCGAACTGGCGGACGAGATGCTGGAATACTATCTGACACCTCTCGCCGGATTAAATTTTTTCTTTGAAGACATCATCGTGGAGTCCAATCTGGCAGACGATATGGTTGACATGTCTGGTGTTCTACTTACGGAAACCAGCGCGCCCTTTACAACCAGCTCTCTTATTTCAGAAAAAACCTTGGACCTCTATCGCCATGGTGTAGTGCAGTTGAGCTCTTATCAAAACTACCACGCGGGTAATGCTGGTTGGCAGCAGCAGCCCTGGGTTGCCACAACGGGGACACTCCAGATTACCACACGCTCAGGAGCGGAATATGGTGGTTGGAAGGCTGGTGGTCAGGAGCAAATGAATACAAATTTACCTTATATTAAGCAAAATAAGAATGTAGCTCTGGTTCTATACAAGCCGGCTATGGAACTGCGATTTATGGAAGGGGTGGGTAATGCCACTGATTTTCTGCCAATAGATGACTTTGCGACGGAATCAGTCAACTTAATTTGGCCGGCTGATAAGTTTGATGAAACTTCCAGCTTCAATAACTGGCTATTTGCAAGAGAAGGTGAAGGGTATGTGGCTGTCTATCGCCATTGCCAGGATACAAAATCCTTTATACGCAATGAAAAGGCTATAGAGCTCTACAGCTGTAATGGCGATGAACAGATTTGGGCAACGGTTGTCGGCAATGCTCAGACCCATGGAGATTTCAGCAACTTCATATTCACCATTTCGCAAGCCAAGATCCAGAGTAAGTGGCGTTGGAGCTGGGCCGAAAAGCGACATGTCTGGGAAACCACACTTGAAGTAGATGGGAAAATACTCGGCTATAGCTGGGAAGCAAATGTCGATGATTTAACGGATCAGGAAATGTGGGAACTCGCGGGCGTCAACAATACGTCCACCATAGAAACCGCATTTGTGCGTGGTTACCAAGTCAACGATGTGACCGACAACCCTGTTGGTACGGGTCAAGATAACTGTGAAAGTTCCGATGATATTCTACTACACCAAACTGTTAGCTTTCATGGTACGGATCCAATTGTTTCACGTATATCGGAAGATACTAACGGTAAGTGCTTCCTGGTAAATGTAGAGGAGCAGTCATTGGATTCTGAAACTTATCACGGCGGTGAGCAAGTCGATGTCATACATTTCCAGAACCGTCGTTTTGTTGGTGGGGAGGCGGATAAACTCTATGGTGTAGATCACGATTGGATTACTGTTCAATTGGATTTCAGTTATACCAACCCAGTGGTGTTTACTTCTGTCATTGGCGTTGCCAACCCCAATTCCATCACCGCTGAAATTCGTAATATCACCTCCAATAGTTTTGAGGTTCGGATAGCAGAGTTTGCTTCGAATGATCGTGTTCAATTGCCTGAAATTCTGCATTATGTTGTGATGGAAGCCGGTACTTATACGGCGGCCAACGGAGCTGAAATTCATGTGAATGCCATATTATTGGAAGATAACTTAACTGGTTCCCCTGAATTCCAAACCGTTGGTATTGACCTTCAGGATTACCTCCTGGTGAGCCAGGTACAAGGAAAGAATATGAGTGAAACTCTTGGTACTCGAATTAGGGATAAACAAACAGGCTCTTTTGAGATCAGCCTAATGGTGCAAGAAGCCCACAGAGAAAAAGGAGAAAAACTACAAGCCGTAGTGGGCTATATAGCTATTGGTAAACCCGCGGTTCAGTCTAAGAAAATAGCCCTTAAGAGCGCCCACGGTAAATATTTGACTGCAACCGGTAATGGAGGTAACGGTCAAACTGTCAACGCAAATGCTTCAACAATCGGAAGCCAAGAGACAATTATTCTCAGCGGTAACAGCGCTCAGCAGGGCTGTTTTGTTCACGGTGATGATGTATGGCTGCAAACTACCGACGGTTATTATTACGGTGCCCAAGAATGGGGGGCGCTTGATGTCACTGTCACTGATAGGTATAGCTGGGAGACATTTGAATTAATAAATCATACAAATAATACAGGATGTTTACAGAATGGTGATCAAATTTCCTTATTCAATGTCCGCCACAGGAACTATATTGTTGCTGAGCACGACGGTGGTGCGAATGCAAACCGCAAGGTTCTAGGTCCATGGGAAAAATTTACAATTGAGAACTTGACTATTAATTAGTAACACGATTAAGGCATCCCAACCCAAGTCATTGGGGTGTCTTAATTAAAATATAGATATCTCCTTCTTTGACAACCACCTTTCGCCATGAAGCCTTGACCAGCTTAATTTTTCGATACACTCTCCCCTTTACTTCTTGATACAAGGCACCAGCAGAGAAAAATTCTTACAATTAAGCATATAGTATCGATACTGAAAACCCAGGAATTCTATCTTATCTTGAAGATAGTCCCGCTGCGCTCTCTAAATTAATACCTCGTATAGCTAGCCATCCGTGACGAATAACCAGGAAAAGATTTTTCAACGAGCACTCTGAATGTAAATATCAAAAAAAAATAGGTTAAACGCATGTCCTGTGCTTAATGGATGGAGCAACCTTTATAGACATATCAGCAAAAGGTAGACCTAGACTATTAAAGCAATTAATAAATATTACTCTTTTTAGAAATTAAGTGCGCGAGCAGCTCTGCAAGGTTAATGAAACAGCCTTCACTTTATATAAAGTGTTTTTCTTTTTATTATGCGAATATCTAGTCTTTTTTATATTTAACATGCTTATTACGAAAATCCCGCGGGGATTGCCCAGTCCATTGTTTAAACCTTCTTGAGAAACTGCTGGTATCACAAAATCCGAGCAAATAAGTGATGGATGTAATTGGCAATTCTTTTTGTTTGAGATATTGCATAGCTTGATATTCACGAACTTTATTAAGTATGGACTGATAACTGGAACCATTTTCTTTTAGTTTTCTATGTAGGCTACGGCAGCTAACGCCAAGCTCTCCAGCCACCACTTCTTGCGAAAAATTTCCTGAAGGCATCAGATTTATAAGAACCCTAGTTGTCATACTAACCATGTCATTTTTCTTTAAACGATCCAGATAATCTATAAGTGCCATCTCATTAATTTTGGCTAATTCATTATTGCCCGAAGTGAGTTGTCGATCTACAAAATCACGCCTAAGCCTAATCTCACAAATATTTGCTGAAAATTTGATAGGGCATCCATACATCATTTGGTGATATTTAGGAATGGCAGGCCTTGATCGCTCTAGATAAATTGCAATTAAGTGATGATAAACATCTGGGCATATCTTGCTAATAGATTTTATTAGTAGGCCCATAAAGGCATCTATAGCATGAATACTAGGTTCATATGATAAACCCTCTGCTTTTTCCCAGGATACTACGACATGTTGCCGCTCTTCGCGAACATGCATTCTCATGGCAGTACTAACCACCTCTGAGAATCGAGCTGATCGCAATAGGCTTTCTCTGATAGAACTGCTCGCTAAATGGGCATAGCTTAGGGCGTGAAGGTTTGTGTGGTTGACATATTTAGTAACTTGCAAGCCAATACAATCATTGCCAGATATAGTTTCAGCAAGGATCCATAATTTTTTCATGTTCTCTACAGGGATTCTTTGATTGGCATCTCCTATGCAGCTAGGGTCAATTCCTGCTCGTTGCAAGATTTCTTGGGTAGAACAATAGGATTTTAGAGCCTCAATAATGGGTAGTACCCAGGTTGCAATGGTTGTGTGTCCATTCTCAGCCATTTGCAAATGTGTCCTAATTAGTCAACAGATTGTCTGGATAGGCAAAGAAGCCTATAACCCAGGCGAGTAGCATGAAATCTAATATTTTTCCCTTTATCAAGATTAACCTAAGGCGCTTTGTATGTTAAGGAAATCTAGTGTTTTCAAAGTATACCAGGCTACTTAAACGATTAAATTATGAAATATCTAATGAAGAAGGCAACCGTGCTTACCTGGGTGACGCTAAGTACTGTATGCGTAGGTACTGAGGCGAATGAACCTACTCAGCTTTTCTGGGGAGATATGCATCTTCACACTTCTTACTCATTCGACGCCTTCCTAAGTCAAAATTATTCGGCAACACCAGACACAGCTTATCGTTGGGCCAAAGGACAGCCAGTTATTCATCCTTATACTCATGCAAAGGTACGTATAAATACGCCACTGGATTTTCTTGTGGTTTCAGATCACGCGGAGGGATTGGGGGTTATGAGAGCAGTGGTCAATAAAACAGATCAACTCGATACTGAAATGCCCTTTCACCAGTCGATAATGCGCTGGTTTGCCAAGCAGCATATTCGCTATAAAGTCTCAGTGAATGAGGGTATGGATATTTTCAATGAGCTACTGCCAACTAAGGCACTTAACACCGAAGTCTTCGTAGATCCTGTTCGGGATCCTGCTAATACGCCCCCAGAACCAGTGCTGGGAGATCTAAATAAAACCCGAGCAAGTGCCTGGAACGAGATAATCGATGCCGCAGAGCGCCACTACAACCCCGGCACCTTTACAAGCTTTATCGGCTGGGAGTGGAGTTCAACGCCAACTGGAGCTAACTTACACAGGGTGGTGGTATCCCCGAATGGGTCAAAACAGGCCAGGCAGTATCTGCCTTTTGGGTCAGACCAAAGTCAGTACCCTGAAGATTTATGGCGCTGGCTGGATGAGACTTCTGAGCGAACTGGCAGTGAATTCATTGCTATTCCGCATAATTCTAACGTATCAAAGGGTTACATGTTCGCAGAAACTACACTACGTGGTGAGCCAATTGATACACAATATGCCCGTACACGTATGCGCTGGGAGCCTTTAGTAGAGGTAACACAAATTAAGGGCGATTCCGAAACGCATTCACAGCTTTCACCTCTAGATCCTTTCGCCGATTTCGAAAATTATCCATTTTACCTACAAGCCGATCCCGAGTCCTATCGAGTCGCTAAGGGTGATTATGCTCGATCCGCCTTACGTACTGGCTTGGAGGTGGAAGAGAAAATTGGCGTAAATCCCTATAAGTTTGGCTTCATAGGTTCCACCGATTCTCATACTGGTCTATCGACTGCAGAGGAGAATAACTTCTGGGGTAAATTTGCCCATGACTCGACACCCGCGAGTAAGCGCGCCCACACGGTGATTGGTGGAACAAAAGCAACTGGCTGGAATATGTCTGCTTCTGGACTCGCCGCAGTTTGGGCAGGTGAAAACACACGCGAAAGCCTTTTCGCCGCGTTTAAGCGTCGCGAGGTCTATGCAACTACAGGACCAAGAATACAGGTGCGTGTATTTGCCGGGTGGGATTTTCCAAAGCACGCAATAGATGCTGAAAATATCGCTGAATTGGGCTACATCTACGGAGTGCCAATGGGTGGAGAGCTAACTAGACCACAGGCGACAGAGCAACCAATTCAGCTGTTAATACGCGCGGTTAAAGACCCGAAAGGAGCAAATCTGGATCGAATCCAAGTCGTAAAATCGTGGCTGGATGAGTCGGGGCGAAGCTATGAGAAGATCTTTAATGTTGCCTGGTCTGGGGAACGTTCCTCGAGTGATCGAGGACAATTAATTCCTGTGGGCGATACCGTTGACCGGGAAACAGGTCTATATACCAACACCTTGGGCTCTCTTGAGTTATCTACCTTGTGGCAAGATCCGAGTTTTGATGCTGATCAAAGAGCATTTTACTATGTGCGTGTATTACAGATCCCGACACCACGCCATTCACTTTACGATGCCGTGGCTACAAAAGAAATCAACAATGGTAGCATTCAGATACCCTCTGAAGGGCCCGCAGTTATCCAGGAACGTGCTTATACCTCTCCCATTTGGTATACACCATAGCATATTGATGAACCAATGCTGTAAAGCAGGTAAATAGTCTAGTCCAGAAAACAGTTTATATATTCGAGTGAATGATCTTTAGATATTTTCGGGGGATATTGTATGTACTGGAGCTTTAGTCGATTGGGCAGGGATCCGTTAATACACTTCTTGATTATTGCATTGCTTCTATTTGTTGGTGCCGAATTAATAGAAAAGAAAGGTGATGGCTCTGACCAAGAGCACATCATACTCCTAAATAAAGACAACTTAATTGAATATATTCAGTACCAAAAAAAGACTTTTAACCCAATTTATTCCAGACGTTATTGGCAAAATCTAACAGACATAGAAAGGGCCAACCTGATTGCCGACTACATTCAGGAAGAGATACTATACCGTGAGGCGATTAATCTTGGTTTGCAAGAAAATGATCAGATTATACGACGGCGGCTTATTCAGAAGCTGGAATATGTGACTGAAGGTTTCTTCGAAGATATCAATATTAACGAAGATAATTTGGAGGCTTACTTTCGACTTCACCAGGAAAAATATCGCATTGACGCCTCCATTACTTTCACTCATGTTTTTTTCGATCATAAAATCCACTCAAAGATAAAACTAAAGGAAACAGCAAAACGAACATTGGACCATCTTTTAAAAAAATCAGAAGCCTTTGAGAAATCCTCTCTTTATGGGGATCGGTTTGTATTTCATCGAAACTATGTAGAGCGTACCCCCCAGTTAGTGGCTAGTCATTTTGGGGATGCTTTTGCAAAATGGGCTTTTCAACTGCCCTTAAACACCTGGTCGGGTCCCTTTGAATCCCCTTATGGCCTACATCTTGTACTTGCCATTAGTAACAAAAGCAGCCGCCTGCCTAACTTTAGAGAAGCTGCCCCATTAGTGCGAGCAGATTATCGTCACGAAAAAATGGAAGAAAAAAAGCGGCGTAAGATAGAAGAATTGATGAACAGATACCAGGTTGTATGGAGCTCTCCTATGCCGAATGTATCTACGGAAGTTACCTATGCCAAATAGACATCTCTACCAAAACTCACTAATTTTTCTCGCTACCTTACTCGGTGTTGCATTTAGCAACCTTGGTTTTACCCATGACGGAAGACCAGTTTATATAGAGTTACAAGAACGCCCAGAAAACCAATATATATTGCGTTGGAAAATCCCACCGGTTATGCAACCTGGAACAGAACCAGAAGTATACCTAACAGGTGATTATTGCCAAATACTACCAGAGACACAATTTTTTTCTCGTTACAACACCAAAAAATATCAGTGTCAGCCTTCCCTTTCACAAACAAATACCCAGCCAGATGAACGCTTGATAATAAAGATCGGATATCCAGTTGCTAATCCAGCATTATCTACTCTAATCCGCTTTGAGCAAATGAATGGCGGCATCATTAATCTCTTTAATGGCCCAGAGGCCATAGAGATACATTTACCTTCCGAGTTGTCTATCTGGCAATATGTCAGACAATACATTGAAGCTGGATTCCTACATATACTGGAAGGCTATGATCATCTGCTTTTTGTATTTTGTCTGGTCTATATTGCCCGTAATCTAAAAGGGATTACAATAGCAGTTACCGGATTTACCTTAGGGCACTCACTCACTCTCGGGCTCGCAAGCTTGAACGTATTCAGTGTAAGGGTGGATATTGTAGAGGTATTAATTCCGCTGAGTATTATGGTATTAGCTGCTGAGATTGTAAACGCTGGTAACCATCGACACAAAGAAACTTTAGCCTGGCGATTTCCAGCCATTGTCGCTAGTGGTTTTGGGTTATTACATGGATTTGGGTTTGCCAGTGCGTTGGCCGAGTTGGGCCTTCCTCACAACCAGAAAATAACGGCTTTAATCAGCTTTAATATAGGCGTTGAACTAGGACAGTTAATATTTGTCTTGCTTTTACTTTTTTTAGCTTATATGGCTAAACTGGCAGTTTCCAAGTGGAAGTTTTCCGAAATTACTAATCACATCCTTACGCAGTCAAAATATGCAATATATCTAGTGGGGATAGCAAGTGGATATTGGGTCGTTAGCCGGTCTTTGGAAGTAATCTATTAAATAGATAGAGATTCTTATTGCGTAAAATATTTAGAATAGTGTACGTTTCGAGAATGTAAATAATTCTGTCGAACCGCCTCTTCCAGTTGTTTATTGATAATCGGTGAGTCGTTCACCGAACTCGATCATAAATCGGGTTAAAGTCGACTTCCAGTTACGGATCGGCATAGCCCATTTTTTGGCGGCGCTCTGCATAGCTGAATACACCGCTTTTATCGCGGAGTCATCCGAAAGGAACACCTTGCGTTGATTGGTGGCTTTACGAATAACCCTGTTGAGAGACTCTATTGAGTTGGTTGTATAGATCACTCTGCGGATCTCAGACGGATATTCAAATAGAGTGGTTAGGCTTACCCAGTGGTCGTCCAGGACTTGCTAATCTGGGGGTAGCTATCATCCCACCCCGATACAAACCGCTCCCGCGCCATCTGTGCTGCCGGTTCTGTGGCAGAGGTCTAGATTGGCCGTAACGGCCTTGTAATCCTTCCAGGGGACGTATTTTAGCGAGTTACGTACCATGTGCACGGTACAGAGCTGAACTTTGGCCTGGGGGTATTCTGTCACAGTAGCCTCTGGGAAGCCCTTCAGACCGTCAACGCATACAATCAATAACTCTTCCAAACCAAGATTATTCAGCTCAGTAAGCACAGATGGCCAAAATTTGGCACCTTCCGTTTCAGCAAACCTTAGGCCCAATAGCTCTTTCTGGCCCTCCATGTTTATACCCAGGGCCACATACACAGCTATATTAATTACCCGCTTATTATGGTGTGATTTTTTAAGCAATGCAGTCAAGGTAAACAATAGGATAAACCCGGTCTAATGGGCGACTCTGCCACAGCACTGTGCACCAGCTCTGTAACCTTAGATAACAGGGCTGCTGAGACTTCGGCATCGCACATTCGTTGAAGGCATCGGCGATATCGCGGGTACTCATCCCTTCGCGTATAGGGATTGCATTTGATCGACCATTCCGGTAAGGCGAGCCTGCGCCCTGCGAACACAATGCGGCTTGAAGGTGCCAGTTATATCGCGGGGAACACTGATATCAACCACTCTAAGCCGGTCTTTGGGGCGCTTGGAGCTAGTGCATTGGGACTGTTGACAGAGTTGTGCTCAATTGGGTCATTCTTGGGGTAGCCAAGGTGCTCATCCAGCTCTACACCAAGTGCGGCCTCCACGGTCATCTTGACCAGTTTCTCGGTGAAATCGTAGAGGTTGGTTTCAGATTCCCCCCCCAGGCTAACTCTATGACCTGATATTGAAGCTGCCGTTCAAGTGCTTTGTTATTCACTATTCTGCTCATAATTTCCTCCGATGCAGAGTACGGAAGAAATCATAATCAGTTACACAATTAGGTTTACAGCCTCCATAACAAACCTTCGCTAGAAGGTTACATCCCTTTCTTCTTGTTCACTCTTGAAAGTTTTTGCACTATTTCAGCTTGTAATGTATGTATAAAAACAAACCAGCCACTTACATTTACGTACTCTAGTGCCATTTTGCACGCTACTCAGCAACACCACAGCTCCTCAGTTTTCTTAACCTCAGCCAAAGTACATGCTCATTTTTCATCACCAATGCGGTGTGCCAACAAGTAATTTATTTGAGCAGTAAATATGCTAATGTTCTCTGCGTTTATCGAGTGGCAGCTGCACCTGTTGGGTTTTGGCATACCTTACTCCGCATGGCAGCTCTATAATTATTATACTCAAGGTTATGGATCCTTATCTTTATTCTTATGCCGCTCGTTATAACTGTTTTTTCTGAATTCAATACAAAAGCGACATTGATTTTACATTTTATAAATTCCACCTCATAAAGGGACTGAATATGAGTGCAGATGTTTTTACTGATACGAAAATACAAGAGATGGTTAAGTTTTGCTCTACAGGCTATGATGCTTGGAGCAAAATTATAAATAAGGATGTCACCAACAACTATATTGCCGGTCGTGACCGTTCTGCTAAAGGACAGGTTTATTGGAACAATCTCAACAGTGAAGTGAGCTGTATTCTGGCCATTCATTCCTTTCTCAAAGAATACTTAACTTCAAAAGTACCTACGATTGAAATTGTGCGACTGGATAAACTGCGAGAAAGCTTCAGACATGCAGCTGTTGACTATCAAAGACGATGCTCCACCGCACACCTCACAAAAGAAATAGACAAGAAAATTAGTAAAAATGAAGCCCTCAAAGAAGACAGACGTGAGAACTTTGCAATTTCTTCACTCTCATTGGTAGCCTCTATCAATGACATTTCGTCTAAAATTAATGGTGTTGTAGCGACAATTATTGCACTTAAGGGGATGAGAAAGAACCTTACTTCATTCGATGCTTCTTGGAGTGAATACTATAAAACAATCCGCCGAGATTTCCTGGCTGTCGCCTCAAATGTGGTAGGCATTTTTGCACCTACAGCAATGGGGAATACCATTATCGTTGCCTGGATGTATAGCGATACACGCGATTATTTAAATTTTGAAAAAACAGGACAGCAATTATCAGAAAACAAACAAAAGCTGTTAAAGGCGGCAGATAAATTTAGTGGCGATACCTCGATTGGTGACTTCTACACCTACGTACTGGTGACTGCACTTGCTGAGCACTATGGTTTTTCACCCAACAACGGAATCAGGTATACTCCTCAACACGAACATCTAAGCACGGTCAAGGGTATTTTAGGGTAGAACTTTCCTCTGGTTAGTATCACGCTATAATAAAAGGTGATATATTTTGTGCAGGATTAGTAGATACGATATTATTGAACGTGTCTATAGTACAACCTAGTTATTTACTGTTGTTATGCCTGCACTTGTAATTCAACTACAACTCGGATAATGCTGGAAGTTTACATACAAAACGCTAGCATTGTATTTTTCAAAGAGGTTTTTAATTGGATAAGATACTGATATTCGGTAATTCAGGTTCTGGGAAATCCACATTAGCGAAACATCTTTCCAGAAAATCAGGATTGTATCACTTAGATTTAGACTCCCTAGCATGGCTGCCAACTACACCTCCCCAGAGAATGCCTATAGAAGAGTCTAGAGTTCAAATGAAGACTTTCCTTAAAGAGCAGGTAAGCTGGGTTGTGGAGGGGTGCTATACCGATTTGCTTGAGCTTCTGATTGCCCAAGCCACCGAGATCATATTTATGGATCTTAATGTAAAACAGTGCCTAGATAATGCCAAAAATCGCCCCTGGGAACCGCACAAGTATGATTCTAAAGAAGCGCAAGATGCAAATCTTAATATGCTAGTGAACTGGATCAGAGATTATTACTCTAGAGCCAACACCTTTTCGCATCAAGCGCACCTGAGATTTTATAATTCCTTTAAAGGAAAAAAATCTGCTTACACAGAGAATCCAACCTACCTGTAAAGCTTACAATAATTTTATCTTTAATTGCCGCCATCTATTTAATTTTTTCATGGAATGATGGCCGCTCTTAGCATTCTGGCCCCTAATAGAACCTGTGCGGAGCCCATCAGAATATTGGGCCTAAACAGGGGCAAGTTCACTAGGGCTCTCTGCAAACTAAAAAAGGTTACAATTAGCATAACTCTTAAAACCTAATTAAAAATATCATTACATTATTCCTTCCTCTGTATAATCCACCTCGACATCTTTACCGTTAACAAACAATAGACAGACCACCAATCCAGCCAGTGCTAAATAGGCGTTCACAGTGAAAGCTCTATCTATACCTGAGGGCAAATTCGGGGCCATTGTAACAATAATTGTATTCATTCCCAACCCAATGGCACCACCGGCGATTTGGCACATATAAAATATGGCGCCAGCTAAACTTGCGCGGGAGAGAGCGACAACCATTATTGCTATCGTAGTAATTGTAGAATAGAAAAGGCCTACTCCTGCGCCCAGAATCATCAAACCGGAAACTAGAGAAGGATATGTTGTATGCTCAGTTAAATGGGAAAGCATAAACATTCCAACACACATACATACGGTACCGGCCGAAACGATAGCTTTGGCCCCCAGCCGTTCATATAAGCTGCCAGAAATATATGAAACAATGCTAAAGATGAGCATCATTGGGAGTAATCCAATACCGGAAAATATAGCGGAATAACCATGGACTTTGGTAAGAAACTGAGGAATATACATCAACACTGAAAAAAATCGCGGATAGAGAAAGGGTTGCAATTCCAGCAGCAATAAACTTATTATTTTTGACTACATCTTTAGGTATCAGAGCATTGCTCCCAGCACTACCTTCCACAATAATAAAAAGCCCTATAAATATCAAAAAAGCAGAGAATAAGGATACAATCCACGGGCTTTTGAAACCAAAGTCTACCGCAAGATCCAGAGCAATCAGCAAGCCAAACAAGGATACAGACAGGGTTGTTACACCTGCATAATCTATCTTTTCCTCCAAATTATCCGGGCTATCGTCTGCAACTACCTCCCAGCAAACAAAACACGCCAGAGCAGCAATTGGTATATTGATAAAGAAGATCCAGCGCCAACTGGCAAAGTCAGTTAACATCCCACCCAGCATCGGCCCCATTGAATTTGATGCACCACCTATCATCATAATTAGGCCCCCTGCCAGACCTGATCGATCTTCAGGCATCAACCTATAAATCATCCCCAGGATTGCTGGCCACATCATGGCGCCGCCAATACCCATCAACGCCCTCGACACCAATAGCATGGACATATCAACCGCAAGGCCACCGAGAAAGGAAAATAGTACAAAGAAAACACTGCCTATAAAGAAGATACGGCGGCGTCCAAACATATCTGCCAAACGGCCACCTCAGATTATCAGAACACCGAACAAAAGAGTGTATCCATTGATGACCCATTGGGCCGTAGTGATGTTTGAGTTGAACTCTTTTTCCATCGCGGGGATAGCTACGGAGAAGGCCGTAAAATCATTCCCAAATAAAAATATCGCCAGACCTAATGCGACCAACCCTAGAATTTGATCTTTATTCAGTGGTGTATTGGATTTTGTCATTTTATCTTTCAAATAGCTTTTCCACTTGAGAAACACAGCTGATTCTAGAAAATTTGACCTGTCAACCTCTTAAGCACTACGTGATTTTTTTTATGAATGGTTTATACCTTGTAATTTTTACCCCCACCTTCATAACCAATGTTTCATTCAAAAAAATAAATAATGATTCACCTCATACACCTAGGGAAACCAGAGGTCAATTAAATTCCTGATAAAATATTTCGACAACCCCCTTAAATAGCATGAAAATTATAAGTCGGAAACAGTAAAAAACTCGTAGCAGCACGAACCATTGGCAGTAACTCTATAAAAGAACCTTTCATTTATTAGAACTAATCGATAGTGGATACAAAGCTATTTTAAGAGAGAATAATTTTTTATCCGATTCATCCTCACATCTATAGTTAACTCTTTTATAAGATACCCTCCTCTTCATAGTCCACTTTTACATCCTTACCACTAACAAATAATATACAGACTACTAATCCAGCGAGGGCCAGGTAAGCATTCACAGTAAACGCTCTATCTATTCCAGTCGGTAAGTCTGGAGCCATAGCCACTATCGTCGTATTCATGCCCAGCCCGATAGCTCCCCCAGCAATTTGGAACATATACAGAATGGCCCCTGCCAAACTAGATCTTGAGGGGTCCACCACGGTGATAGCTGCTGTGGTGATCGTGGAGTAAAAGAGCCCAACCCCAGCACCCAGTATCATTAATCCGGGAATCAATACCGGGTAGGTAGTATCTTTAGTCAAGTGGGAAAGCATAAACATTCCTACGCACATGCATATAGTACCGGCACATACGATAACTTTTGCTCCCAACCTCTCATAAAGACTACCTGATATATAAGAAACAATACCAAATACCATCATCATGGGTAATAAACCAATACCGGAAAATGCAGCGGAATATCCTCGAACTTTTGTCAAAAACTGGGGGACATATAACAAAGCAGCAAAGAAAACTACTGATAATAAAAGGGTTGCAATACCTGCAGCAAAAAATTTACTATTTCTGGCTACGTCCTCGGGAATCAAAGCATTCATCCCCGCATTGCGCTCAACGATAATAAACAGACCCATAAAAACCAGAAATATTGAAAATAGGGAAATAATGATTGGACTTTTAAAACCAAAATCTACAGCAAAATCTAATGCAACCAATAAACCAAACAGGGAGATAGATAGGGTTGTTACACCTGCGTAATCAATCTTCTCCTTCACATCTTCTGGGCTGTCATCTGCCACCACCTTCCAACAGACTAGACACGCCAAAAGGGCTATTGGGAGATTAATAAAGAATATCCAACGCCAACTCGCTAAATCAGTTAACACTCCTCCGAGCATTGGTCCTATCGCATTGGATGCGCCGCAGACCGTCATAATTAAGCCACCAGCTAGACCGGAACGATCCTCCGGCATCAATCCATAGATCATCCCCAGTATCGCCGGCCACATCAACGCTCCGCCAATACCCATCAATGCCCTTGACACCAAGAGCATCCACATATCAACCGCAAGTCCACCGAGCAGGGAGAAAAAAACAAAGATCGCGGTGCCGATAAAAAAGATGCGACGACGTCCAAGCATATCTGCCAGACGTCCACCAGAGATGATAAGAACTCCGAAGACCAGGGTATACCCATTAATAACCCACTGAGCTGTGGTGATATTGGAGTTAAATTCCTTTTCCATAGCTGGAATTGCCACAGAAAAAGCAGTAAAGTCATTGGCAATCAGGAAAACCGCTAGGCTTAGGGCAAATAACCCAAGAAATTGTGTTTTCGTTAGAGGAGGCTTAGCCTTCGTCATTTTCTCCTTCCTAGCACTTCCTATGGCAGCGCAAACTTAAAATTTGATCTAGTAAGTCTGGCCCATCTATTCCTCTAACATGGTTTTTTTTGTGACGGAGTATTTTGGTAGAAATCAATGACCTACCCAGTATATCTTATGAGTCGTTTATTATGTCAACCGTAAAAACCACAGTATTTGATAGTCATTTTCATATTATTGCTCCCGGATATCCAATCTATCCTAACCAGGGATTTACTCCTAACAGCTTTACTATTAATGACTACTTATCATCTTTAAAAGAGTTTAACTTAGTTGGCGGCGCTGTCGTTTCAGGATCGTTCCAAAAGCAGGACCAAACCTATCTAAAAGACGCACTGAATATACTGGGCAAAGGGTTTGTGGGCGTTACCCAAATTCTATCCGACAGCAGTGACGAAACTATTTTGGCGCTAAATAATCAGGGGGTTCGAGCTGTCAGGTTCAACCTAAAGCGTGGCGGTTCTGAGGATATAACAAAAATCAAAAGTTTTTCCCAGAGAGTCTATGACCTCGCTAGCTGGCATGTAGAGCTTTATGTAGACGCCGCTCGGCTGGAGCCTCTCATGACTACCTTAGTCACTCTCCCACGAGTATCTATTGATCATCTCGGACTCAGCTCATCTGGTTTGAAATACTTACTCTCACTTGCAGAGAAAGGCGTCAAAGTGAAAGCCTCGGGATTCGGTCGCGTTGATTTCGACCCAGCGGTAGCTATCAACAATTTATACCAGGCAAACTCAGACTGCCTTATGTTTGGCTCTGACCTTCCCTCGACAAGGGCGCCGCGCCCCTTTTGTAATGAAGATGTCACTCTGATCAAAGACACTTTAGGTGAACCGGGGGCCAGTAAGGTTCTCTGGAAAAATGCTCAAGCACTTTATCTCCGACGCCAGTAACTTTTTAATACACTATTGAATATGTAGGGTTCATCTTGACCGATGCATTATTCTCTTGGGTTTAACGATATTGAGAGGTACCGAAACAGGCCAGTTAAATACTTAGTGGATGCAAAAATCGGTATAAAGTATACCCAATAGCTAAAATCATAGCCTTGGTAATTGTTTCCCTATTGGCTACTATCATTTCCCATACAAAGGAGATGCTCAAAGTAGGTGATGGTTTGGCTAAGCCCGTGGTCGAGCATTACACTTGGCTGCCAATCAAGCAGCCTCCTTGCCTGGCTTATCTCTGGCTGGCGCTGCTGAGGATCATCTTTAGGCATTGGTAGGAAGACCAGTTTTGATGAAGATCCTGTTAATGCAAGCACACGCTTCGCCAGATGGGCAATCGTTATCTCATATGGGCTACCCAGGTTAATGGGCCCAGTAAATTCTGTCGATGTTCCCATCAGACAAATTAATCCTTCAATCAAGTCTTCTATGTAGCAAAAGCTTCTTGTCTGTTGTCCTGTTCCATAGATGGTAATGTCATCGCCTTTCAAGGCCTGAACGATGAAATTACTGATAACACGACCGTCATTTGGATGCATTCGGGGCCCGTAAGTATTAAAAATTCTCGCAACCTTGATTTGTAATCCATGCTGTCGGTAATAACTGAAAAATAATGTTTCCGCGCAACGTTTCCCCTCCATATAACATGCTCGCATACAAACAGGGTTAACCTTGCCCCAGTAACTCTCAGGCTGAGGATGGACTTCGGGATCCCCGTAAACTTCACTTGACGAAGCCTGAAATATTTTAGCCTTAGTACGTTTAGCAAGACCCAGCATGTTAATAGCGCCTTCTACACTGGTCTTTAGTGTCTGTACCGGATCAAGTTGGTAATGAACGGGCGAAGCTGGGCAAGCTAGATTATAGATTTCATCAACTTCTAGGTATAACGGGAGTGTTACATCATGCCGAATCAGTTCAAAACAAGTATTATTCAATAAGTGTTGAATGTTGTATTTCGTCCCGGTACAAAAGTTATCTGCGCAATACACTTCATGTCCAGCGTTTAACAACCTTTCGCATAAGTGGGATCCTAAAAACCCAGCACCACCAGTAACCAATATACGTGACATTAAATCACCAGAATCATTATTACTTACACAAACAGGATAGAAATTAAAAACATAGGCACATGATCAAACTTACATGGAATCAACCGCCTCAAAAAGGGCAACCAAAACCGCCCTTTAAATTGTGACCACAAAAATCCACCTATCATCTAAATTTACGCCAATTACCTATTGGAATTAATTTGTTTCTGTGGATTAGAATAAGTCCATATCCCATCAAAAAATAACTGATACTATTTTGGCCTCATCATAAAAAGACATAGACAATCATGGAAAATAATTTAAAATTATAGTTTATACTCAAATACAGATTTCATTTCTAACAAATTCGTTTGTTCGCATATTTCCACCCAAGCAGCAATATTTGTTGGCCAGCTAGATATCGAGACATATCCTTCATAGATAGCCGGTATAATCCCCTAAAGTAATCAGTATATTATGTGTTACTAACTTTACTGATTAAACGTTCTACACTATGAATTCTTAATTTTAGTAATAGTATAATTCTGTCGTAACAATTTCATGACAGATTAGCAAAATCTCTATTGATTGGATTCTCAGCTAATGACATCAGGCACCCTCTTCTGTTTCGCCCACCGCGGCTACCAACGATCAGCCAGCGAAAATACCCTACAAGCCATTGAGCACGCTATGGAACTGGCGGTTGTCGGTATTGAAATCGATATATGGAATATCGGTGGTCAACTTCTAGTCACACACGACAGACGCCTGGGACGTTTACAGCCAGGAAGAGAGCTGATTACGGATATGTGTGCTGAAGCTCTTAGAAAGAGGCCTCTACCCTGCGGTAATACCATTCCTATATTACAAGAAGTCTTGGAGCTTGTTGGTGACAGAGCACAGCTAAATATAGAACTTAAAGGTCCCAATTGTGCAAACTTGTTCGCGCAGGAGGTTCGCGCATTTGTCATCGATAAGGGCGCCACTTTTGATCAGTATATCGTTTCTTCATTTGATCAACGTCAACTGTACGAGTGCCTATGCCTACTACCAGAGGTGCGCCGCGGCGTAATAATACTTGGAGTGCCCCTCGATCTTGCCACCTGCGCTACCCCTCTAAAAGCCTACTCTCTACACACAGCTCTGGACTTCCTCAATACAGATCTACTGGCCGATGCCAAGCAGCGAGGACTAAAAAACTATATTTTTACCGTCAATGAACCCGATGATTTAATATTATTAGCGGAACAAGGCATAGATGGAGTGTTTACCGATAAGCCACAGATGGTTCTGGATTTCAACGCGAGAATTCTGGCCAGCAAGGCGGCCGGCTAATATTTAATTGGGAGAATCCACCACGTTTCTTCGTAATACCTGACGATATCCAAGCTGAAAATTGTGCTAATATTTTCATAAGAAGCCTTTTCTTCCTCAACGCCTGCATCGAATCGCTTTCCACTCTCAATCAGAAATTAGACCCGTACTGACGTAAATGCTAGCCAGACATGCTCCATGAGTGCGGAATCAACCCCAAAAATATCCGATGTTATTGCCATAATGGTGGTATTTATATCGAATAAAATTGAACTTCCGGAAACTTTAAAAACAGATCGAGCCCTACGAGTCAGACTAGTGCTAGAGGTATCGGCTTCGACAAATACCGCCGTAGCTATTGCTGAATATAAAAGGCCCAAATTACTAATCTTTTAACTTCTATCTTTGTATTAAGAGATTCAATCTCTGTAAAGATTTACGACCATTAGAATGCGCTAAAAATCATATCATCAAAAGAGATAATGAAGTCTAAAAGTGTATTCTAAATGTAATACTTAGTACCAGTTTTACAGCCTCTTAAAGCGACAGAGAGGACCTACTCACAGACCAGGGCGACACATCAAATAGAGTGGGCTCATCCAACACCAGTCGTTTTAGATTCTCACCAATCACAGGTGCAAATTTAAAGGCCTGTCCAGAATCATGACTAAAAATACAGATATTATTACTCAAGCGATCCAACACAAATCCGGCATCTGGGCTCATCGTATATGGACACAAATGTGTCTCTACACGGGCCTTTACTCCTTCTATATATGCAAATACAAAATTATCGAGAGTTTGCAGTAGCTTCCTGGGGATCTTTATATTTTTAGATGGATAATAATCCGACATCTTTAATTTTTCTGGCGCCCAATCTATCCCAATTTTTATTAGCCCTCGGTCACTCTTCCTGTCACCCATATAGGGAAACCCGTAATAAAGCCCTTGATCTGGATCACCCTTCAATTTTTCTTGAAAACAAAACCACTGGGGATAACGCTCAAGCTGATTGGTTTCAACCGAATAATACGCCCATAACATTTGCCATACTTGCAAGTGGACCTTATATCCCAATGCCTTAAGGAAATATTTTGACCACGGGCCTGCTGCTAAGATGCAGCGCTTGGAGAGAGCCTTAAGACCATTTTCAAAAGTAACTTTAACATCAGCACCATCACAAACTGAAATAACTTTAGTCTCTGTACGTATTTCATGACCACAACGTACAATCTCATCTGACCAAAATTTTAAGGCTTCACTGGCTAAGACGGCCCCTGCAGCGGGCTCAAATAAACCCTGCCATCTGGGCTCGGTGCGTAATGGCCAACGCGCACTAATTTCCTTTGCTGTTAGCGATTCAAAAGGTATCAAATGCTTCTGCATAACTTCTTTTGCTGCACAGATACTCCCTTCTATCGTTTCCTCACCCCAGTCTTCACCATAAAATAATAAGCCATGGGGTACTCTAAGCCTTTTCCCACACAATCGCTCTTGAGATTTCCAAAGCACATTAGAAAATTTTGCAGCTTGGCTATAGTAAGCGCTCGAATACATCTCTCTGAACATTCTTGTACGACCGGAGCTACTACCAAAGGTATTACCAACCCCATATTGATCACAAACCAGAATTGAATCCACTGAATTACGTAAAGCATAAGCTGAACTAAGCCCAGCCATACCGCCACCAACGACAATCACGTCATAATATTTTTCCATAGTAAAATTTTAATCGTAGATTGTGAATTGTCTTCCCAAATAACTTAGGTGTGGATATCGGGCAGCCAGCCTTTTAAAGCAGGCTTCCGAAATTCGGCAAAATATAAAATTATATACCTGCTGTGGATTCACAGATTTCCAAACTATTGGGTTGTAAAATTCGATAGAGTCCGCAATCACGGCACCAGCGCTGGAAATTCCCTCATCAAATACTATGGTACCTTTTGCTTCCATTATGTGTTGCGCCTTTGATGTAAAAGGCAAGTTAGCTGCACAAACTAATACCTTCGCCTTCAGTTTTCTTGCTAAAACCACATCAATCACTCGCGAAACCGACGCAAAAACAACGATATCCCAATCCTCGGACATCCAATTTTCTTTACTTCTGGTATTGACAGCGCCTGGAATATCTGCCTTTTCCACCACAACATCAAATACAGATACTCCCTCCCCCATCTTAATCAATCTCTTAACTACTCTACTCCCAACGGCACCTGCACCATGTACTAAAACTTTTGCACTTTGAATATTAAGCGCAGACTTTCCAGCAGCAATAGCACCTATAACACCGGATGCAGTTGCTTCCGCATAATGCACCTTTGAACCCAATGCCGCTAAAACATACTGCGTTTTTTCTTCAAGCTGCATAACTTGAACATCACCAAAATTGAGGTCTGCGCCAGTAAAAAAATCCCCTTTTCTCTTATTAAGTTCTACTGCCGCCGTAGTAATCACTTCATCAAAAGCCGCTTGAGATAAGCTGCTGACATTTGCAACAATTTTTCCGCCGCGAAATCCCGTATGGTAAGTTTTATGCTTAATCTGCATTTGCTCGGCTAATTGACAAGCTTCCTCTGCAGCATATGTATCTTTTTGGTACGTTAATACTCTCAAGCCACCATTGGCTGGAAGTGAACTTTTTTTAGTGCAAGCAAAGTGGATTGTTCCACAAGACATATCAATCGACAATAAATCTATACTCATGTTAGCCCTATCACGTTAGCGGCGTATCAAACGAATATAGTGGTGCACGTAATCCATACTGTATTTATAAGGGTCGCCTAAAATACGCTTTTGTAACTCTTCAAATAGTCTATTAATCGCAGCAAGATTTTCACCATGTTCAATGATTGATGTTCGGAATGTCTGCTCACTCCAACTCCGTATGGTTTTCATGAGACCCTCAGAAAACTCAGAGGCATTACCATCCAAATCAAATTTACTACGATATGGACATGAGGTTATCTTTGTTGACATTTCTTGCACGGTCCAGGATTCCCTGTGATGTGGCATATTCAATACCTGCCAAACATCCTCCTCTGTACGGTAGTAGTTTTGAAAAGCTGCGTTATCAAATACCCCTTTTGATATTTCCCCAGCTTTATAAAGCTCTGTCCAAATATCAAACAAGGTATCAAACATGTCTCGATCTTTATCATTATTCCCAAGTAAATGACCAGCCTCATCCTGTGCCAGGTCCACTAGAATAAATTGGCCGCCCACCTCAAACTCCCAGGCTCTTAGGTCAAGCAAACGATTAAAATCATTGAGCGATTGCTTCCTGAAGGCTTTACGCTGTATGCCATCAACCTTGTTTGCCTGTATATGCTCCGTAAGCTTTCCTGGCATCCTGGATAGCCAGTGCATCGTGGTGGCAGCCAGCCCAAGATTAAGGGACGCACGCGGGGCTACGTGCTTATAAAAACTTCCTGGCTGCATAAATACCACCAGGCTTTCAAATTCTGAACTCAATCGATTTAAATTTTTAGACAACATCATTAAATCACTAGCTGGCAAATCATTAGCTATATGATATATATCTTTATGTCCCAGTTTTTGAAATACTCGCCGCCATAGCTCCAGAGAAGTGCCACCGTCTGCAGCACCATAATCCATGGTGTTATAATATTTTTTGTCTGGCATAGAATCCAAAGCGCTAACCATAAGGGGCCAGCTATTATCAATGCAAAACTTAGCCCCTAGCGTTTCGAGGGAATAATTTGCCAGCATACTTATACTCATAGGCCAATCTATCCTTCTCTCCCCACCACTTGCCAAAAGGAAAAATGATCATTCTCATAACTATAGTGTTGGCCAGCCTCAGTTTATATTAGTGCCGCCGTTTAATATAACCATACTGAAAAAAAATCTATTGATTGCATAAAAACCCACGGCCAACAATCTATTCACTAAATGATGTAGACCTAAGATTGAGCATTAGATACCTTCCTGTCATCGAAAAAAACAGATATCACCAATGCAATCAAAGCCAGGTAGGCATTAATCGTAAATGCGCGATCTATCCCGACTGAAAGGTCCGGAGACATCGCTATTACTGTGGTATTCATTCCAAGACCCAGTGCGCCACCGGCAATCTGGAACATATAGATAATACCGCCAGCCAGACTCGATCTAGCTGAAGCTACATTTGTAATTGCAGCGGTGGTCACTGTGGAGAAGGCAAACCCAATTCCAGCTCCAACCACTAACAGCCCCGGTATCAATTCCTGGAAACTCGTATTTTCATTGATATGAGACAGCATAAACATTCCTACACAGATACAAAGCGAACCTGCAGCAATAATCACCTTGGCTCCCAGCTTCTCATAGAGCCTGCCAGAAATGTAGGAAACCAGACCATAGGTAATCATCATTGGCATTAACCCTATACCGGCAAATGTCGGAGAATATCCACGTACCTTATAAAGAAATACAGGAATATATAAAAGCATGGAAAAGTAGACTACAGAGAGCAGCAGGGTCACTATGCACGCGGCAATGAGCCATCTATTTTTCGCAACATCTTCGGGAATTAATGCATCACTGCCAACGTTCCGCTCAACCATAAGAAATCCGCCTAAAAAAAGCAGAGTCACAATAAACAAGATAACGACTAGGGGGCTTTTAAAGCCAATCTCGACAGCAAGATCTAAGGCCACTAACAAGCTAAATAGAGATATGGCCAGTGTTGTCACCCCTAAGTAATCAATATGCTCGCTAATATTCTCAGGCCGATCATCAGCGACGGCTCCCCAGCACGCGAAACACACGAGAGCGGCGACCACGACATCGAGCAGGAATATCCATCGCCAACTTGCATACTCGGTTAAGAATCCCCCAAGTATCGGACCAATGGCATCCGAGACTCCACAGACACCTAAAATCAGACCACCGGCAAGTCCGGACTGCTCTTTTGGTATCAGGCCATAAACCATTCCCAGTATCGCCGGCCACATCAGAGCCCCACCGACTCCCATCAAAGCCCGGGCCACTAACAGCATCCACAGATCAATGGCCAGTGCAGCAAGCAAAGAAAAGAAGGCAAAAATTACCGCGCCAATGAAAAAAATACGTCGACGTCCATAGATATCCGCCAGGCGCCCGCCCATGATAATCAAAACGCCAAAAACCAGTATGTATCCGTTGATAATCCACTGGACTCTTGTGATAGTGGAGTTGAATTCCAGCTCAATGGTAGGAATGGCAGCAGGAAAAACTGTAAGGTCGTTTGCCACCAAAAACACAGCGAAGCTCAGGGCAGTCAGCGCCAGAAACCGATCTCTGTTTAAGGGAAAACTGTTATCTGCCATTTGGTTCTACCAAATACTCTCCGTCATCGGGCTTTAAAAAAATTGCCCTGACAGTTTGGCCCAATAGCTCATAGGGCAGCGAGCTAGGTAGTAGATTGATGTGCCTAGGGCCTGCTGACACTCGTTGAATTGCCTCTGCCAGAGGCCTTTTTTTGTCGTACAAGCCTGAAGGAGCGTGGTGTAGCTACCCTACATTGGCGACAGATATCGCTGTTACGCGGAAAAATGGCCCCGCCCCTTCAAGCTGTAGCCATAAAAGCGGGAGTCCAATTCGAGCCAAGAGCCCCTAAAACTGGGGAGAAGGGAAGGCAACTCCACAATGGGAGCTGCCCGGGGGCTTATTCCTGGAGATATTCCTGAATTGGTTGATACGCAGGATTGGCGCCGCAAGAAGCTCGCACAACAAGTTCTGTAGACAGCACTTCAGGCTCCGCAGTTTGATCACCGATCAACTGCATCATTTTTTCCACCATCAACTCTCCCGCCCGCTGAATATTTTGCCGAATGGTGGTTAATGGGGGAGTATAGAAAGGCGCGATGGGAATATCGTCAAATCCAATCACGGCGACATCCTCTGGCACGGTGTAGCCATGAGCCTGAAGGGCCTTGATCGCCCCCATAGCAATGCTATCGCTTGCCGCAAACACCGCATCAAAGGTCAGCCCTTCCTGCGCCAATAAATCTGTAATGGACTGATAGCCACTTTCACTAGAGAAAGCCACCTCTATCTGACGCGCACTATTACCAAGCCCCTTCATGTTGAGCGCAGAACAATAACCTTCATAGCGCCCATTGATCTCGGGATGCGCGGTATCACCTAAAAAGATAACCTTGCGGCGGCCCAGTTCGAGTAAATGCGCTGTGGCCTGGGAACCTCCCATTTGATTATCACTGCTCACGATACAGTAATTGGAATCCAGCTTTGGCGCCCCCCCCCAGACCACCAGGGGGTCCCCCTGGCGCTGAAGCTCGCGCAGGGGGCTGTCATCCACGCCCTGGCCAATCACGATTACGCCATCGGCACGGCGCGACCCCATCAAGTAGGCATGCCAGTCATCACTTGTGGCTATGCGATTGGAAAACAGGAGATCATAGCGGTGTTCCGCGAGGCGGTCGGCAATAGCACCGATCATGTCCAACATAAAGGGGTCTGAAAAAGTCTGGCCACCCGAGCAGCCCGTGTTGATCACCACCGAAATGGTATGGCTGCGCTTCAGGCGTAAGTTGCGCGCACTCTCATTGATTTTGTAATTCATACTGCGCGCGATTTGCTGGATACGTTCCCGCGTCTTTTCATTGATCAGCGGGTTGTTATTCAGCGCGCGGGAAACGGTGGATTCAGAGACTCCCGCCAGCCGTGCGATATCGGACATGGAGATGGGAGAGGAGGAATCCTTAGGCATGACGTACTTCACCTTGTTCGCGGGAAATACGCCATCTTAGGCGTGCTACAAAGGTTTGTAAAATCAGGGCTGCCGGCTTAAACAGTGAGCTTGGTAACGACTTCGGGGGCTTGCTCCTCTCCACGTTCTACTGCGCGACGGAAGAAGAAAAGGCTGATCAAAATTACTGTTATGGGAAATAGCGACAGATAAAATGCCACTTGCCCGTCAAAGGCCTCGAAGACTGAGCCCGTAATCAGAGAACCCGTAGTACCTCCCAAAGCGGAAAAAATCACCAGAAGCCCTGTCATTGCCGAGTGCTGATGGGTCGGCAGTGAGCTCAACATCACTGAGTTAATAGCCGGATAAATGGGGGCCATAAACAGACCAATCAACGGCAGGATAAAGGCCACAATGGGGGCATTGAACCAGCTGATATCCGGATCGGCCTGCACACCGCTCGACAGTGGCAAGGTCAGTACCACGAGCAATGCCATCGCCAGCAGGCAGGCATTTAGCACGGGATACCAGTGCAAGCGCCGCATTATTACGCCCGCTCCAAGGCGCCCAAGTGCGAGCCCGGCCGCAAAAATACTCGCCGCCTGTACACTCATCGCCGCTGGTAATTTCAGAATTTCATTATTGAATGTGGGCAGCCAGCTACCGATGCCCTGTTCGATCAGTACATAGATAAACACAGAAATCACATAGATATACACCAACGGCTTGGCCATCAGTTTAATCATGGCAAAGAAATCTTCGCGCGGACTCGCACCCTCCTCCCGATTTCCGGCCTCATCCATTTCAGTGAGCCACAATAAAACAAACGCAAATACGCAAATGGCGGCCAATACCCAATAGACACTTAGCCAGGCCGTAGAGTCGGGATTGGCGGAGTCGATAAAGGCACTAAAAAGCCAATAGCCACCAAGAACCCCCACCATAAATACCCCTTCGAGGGTGTTCACCATGCTCGCATGCTCTTTCGCCCCCTGTGTGAGCAGCCCCACAGTGGAATAAACTGCAACTTTCACCAGGGCAAACGCCACCCCTACCGAGAGAAACAACAGTTTCGCCGTCCAGAAACCCGGCACAAGAGGCATGGTGATGCAGGCCACGGCGACAATAGCGAGCCCGGTTAGCATGGCCCTCTTGAAGCCGAAGCGTGGCAGCTGTGAAGCCACCAAAAAAGACACGATACCAATGGGAATATCCTTAAACCCCTCTAGCACGCTGGCCGCCGACTTGCTGACACCGTAGGTATTGATGACCTGTAAAATCACTGTGCCCACACTGTTCAACAGAATAGCGAACACGAAATAGGTAGCGAATAGGGAAAGCAGTATGCGTTGATTGTTCATAACAAATTCTTTATCGGTCTATGGCTCAGGCACACGGCCGTACCAGCCTGTTATTGTACATTTTTTGGTCAATTGAGGGCATCGCCGGATGGGGATGCCGGCGGCGCCAAGAATCTTCAGTATTACCCAGGCTAAAACGATAATGCAATCGTTTGCAATGTATCGTTCCAATAAAATAGAAACATCCCAGGCAAGCTGGTCACAAAACACAGTCTCAGAATTTCAAACCAGGCTCATATCCCTTTTAAATCAATTAGTTAGATAAATTTCTGATAAAAATTAATCCCTTATATTACCCCAAAACAGGTCAATCACCGCAAAGATGCAATCGATTGCAATTGTGCGGTGATTGGCGATAGACTCACTCAGCCTGACCAGGTGTTAATCAACCCGCGGGCATCAATTACTGTCGGTTTCTGTGTAAATGGTATGAAGAAAGAACAACAAAATAACCAAGCAAGTCACCCTTGGCACCTGCTGGAACATGGGTTTCAGGCAGAGGAATATCGCCTCAACGCCACCCTATTCTCCCTGGGCAATGGCTTTATAGGCTTGCGTGGCGCCTTCGAGGAGGGATTTGATCCCGAACCTTTCTCCGACGGTTGTTACCTGAACGGAGTCTATGCCAGCGAACCCATCCGCTATGGAGAAGCCGCCTACGGCTATGCCCGCAATAACCAGCGCATGCTTACGGTGCCAGACGCCAAAGCAATCCATATCTGGATTGATGGTGAGCGCTTTAATCTGGCCGAGGGCGAACTGCTTGAGTATCAACGCCACCTGGATATGGCCAGCGCTACACTTGAGCGCACACTCACCTGGCGCTCACCGCGCGGTAAAACGATCGCATTCAAAATGCAACGCCTGGTCTCCCAGACAGAAAAGCACCTTCTTGTCCTCAATCTGGAGATCACCCCCGTCGATTTTGATGGCGAGATACGCCTGCAATCCTGGATAGACGGGGGCTTCGCACAGGCAGAGCGCAGTGACGACCCTCGCCTGGCCTCGCCGATCGACCAGCAGGACATTCAGTGGCGTGACAACAGCGCTGATGGCGCCTACCTAGCGCTGCCTCTGCAGGTTAAAAGCAGCGGCTTTTCGATTCGCTGTGCCGCTTTACACCATATAGAAGACAGCAGCGATGTTGAGCTCAGTAACCTTCGCAGTGAAGACTGCGTAGCGGCCGAGTACCGCATTAAAGCCCGGCGCAACCAGCTCATCCGCCTGACCAAGTACGTAGCCTATTTTGCGGAGCAACACGCCGACCCTATTGAGACCAAGGCGTTACGCCATTACCTGGAGCGCTGTGCCGGAAAATGTTTTGCGGATCACGCGCGTTTACAGCGTGAACAGATGGATCGGTTTTGGCGGGAATCCGACATTCAAGTGAGCGGCAACCATCGCCTACAGCAGGGTATTCGCTTCAACCTTTTTCATTTATTCCAGTCCCTGGGGCGAGATGGTCGCACCAATATCGCCGCTAAAGGGCTCTCAGGTGACGGCTATGACGGCCATTATTTCTGGGACACTGAAATCTATATATTGCCGTTTTTTCTCTATACTCAACCAGATTTGGCGCGTGGCCTACTGGAGTATCGACACTCGATTCTAGATTCAGCCCGCGCACGCGCCCGTGAATTGGCTATTAAGAAAGGGGCCCTATTCCCTTGGCGCACGATCGGTGGTGAGGAATGCTCCGCTTATTACCCGGCAGGTACCGCACAATTCCACATCAATGCGGATATCGCCTATGCGGTACGCCACTACAGTCAAGTAACCGGCGATAGCGACTTTTTGCGGGATAAAGGTGCGGAGGTGGTCATTGAGGGCGCGCGCCTGTGGATGGAGATCGGTCATTACAACTCGCGCCGAAACAATCAGTTCTGCATCAATGAAGTCACCGGCCCAGATGAATACACTGCGCTGGTAGACAACAATTTCTATACCAATCTCATGGCCCGCGCTCATCTGGAGTACGCTGCAGAAGTGTACCAATGGTTGCAGTCTTTTGACCCTGCCGCGTGTCAGGGTCTGGCCCAACGCATCCAACTGAGCCCCGAAGAACCCCAAAATTGGGCAAAAGCCGCAGCGGCCATGTACCTACCCTATGACCAATCCCTGGGAATACACCCGCAGGATGATGGCTTCCTCAATAAGCCCGTATGGGATTTTGAAGATACGCCTAAAGACCACTACCCCCTGCTACTGCACTACCACCCGCTGGTAATCTACCGCCACCAGGTTTGCAAGCAGGCAGACGTAGTCCTAGGTCTACTACTGCAAAGCTCGGCGTTTAGCGTCGAACAAAAACGCCGCGACTTCAATTTCTACGAACCACTTACCACCCACGACTCCACTCTGTCCGCCTGTATTCACAGCATCATTGCCAGTGAGGTGGGATACCGCGAAAAAGCACTCGGCTATTTCCAGCAGGTGGCGCGCATGGACCTGGACAACCATCACAACAATACCCAGCACGGTATTCACACCGCCTGTATGGGCGGTACCTGGATGTGCATGGTGCAGGGCTTTGCCGGTATGCGCCTACAGGACGACACCATGCATTTTAGCCCCCATGTTCCGCGTGGCATGGATGGTTATCAATTCCGCCTGCGCTTTCGAGGCCGCACCCTGGCGCTGGATGTCAAACGCGATAGCGCCAGCTACACCCTGGTAGAGGGTAAAGCCATCAGCCTGCTGCACGGCAATAAACCCATAGCACTACAGGCGCCGGGTAAAACGCTTACATTTGAAATAACACAGGTAGCGGAGGTATCACAGTGATCTATCGTGCGGCAATATTTGATCTGGACGGTGTTATCGCCGATACCGCGCGGCTGCATTTGGCGGCCTGGCAGCAGCTGGCCGAAGAGCTCAAACTTCCCTGGCCAGAGGATACCGAAGAAAGACTAAAAGGGCTGGAGCGCATGGCCTCACTGGAAGTCATCTTGGGAGAGCAAGGCCGTAAATTCAGTAAAAAGGAAAAACACTCGCTCGCCTCACGCAAGAATAAACGCTATCAGGCGCTGATCCGCAGCCTTTCCCCAAGAGACCTCCTGCCAGGAGCCAGGGAGCTTATGGATTGGCTAAACAAAAGTGAAATCCCTATTGCCCTGGCCTCTGCGAGTAAAAATGCACCGGCCGTTTTGCACGCTTTGGGAATCTCTAATTATTTTTCATTTATTGCAGATCCTGAGCAATCAGCCCCCAAACCCTCTGCAGATATTTTTCTCGCTGCGGCCCATGGCTTACAAGTTGAACCAGACCTCTGTGTGGCCTTTGAAGATGCTTGTGCCGGTATAGCTGCGATCAAAGCAGCCGAGGGAATGACCGCTATCGGCGTAGGCTGTAAAAGTGCGCTGGGTAGCGCAGACTATATTGTTAGCAGCCTAGAAGAATTTGCCCCCAAAGACTTCTTTCTCTCTGAGATTAAAGCCGCGGCCATTCGTTAGAGTTACGGCTGGCAAATATACGGGCTAAATAGTAGGCACTTCACCTACTATTTAGCCTACCAATGATGTATCCATGAATGAAAATAGCTCCACACCCCAATCCAGAAATAATTGCCCTTCAAGCAAGCCTCTCACACCAAGCTTTCACCCAACACTTAACGAGCACTAAGGTTTCGGCCAAAAATACACCCAAAAACAAAATGCGAAAGAAGTAAAAAAGATACCCACCAAGAGGCCGGGAATAGATCCATCCACACAGCATAAACTGCATAAAAATGAACCAGCATCAGCAAGTACCAACAACCGAAGCCCAAGTAACCGAGCAATTTGCCCTGCGCCCGGGCAAAATTAGCAACCCCGAGCCCCACGCAAAGAAAACCCAAATTAATGACCAGCCAAAAATTAGTGTGAAAAGTCTATTTACCCCTATATTGATCATACCCATCCGCCTCCTAGATACCTACATCGAACAACTTCAAACTGACCGTTAAGCTTCTACATACTTCAAGAATCAGCCTCTGATCAAACACCTCATCTGGTGACACTGATGTGAAGGCATGGCCTCCACTTCGAATCAACAGAAATAGGAATCAGGGTTGATCTAGTCAGAGTGCCCAAAAAAAATTCACACGGTGAATCATTGAGAAGCCTCCATATATCTGCATACAATCAAGAATAGAGGACCAGTTGGGTACAGCGAAATAAAGCCAGTTTCTTGCCGGTCGCATGACAAAACACGGAAGCATCCCAGACCTGAGTGGTACGCCCCAAATGGACTGACTCTGCATTACACAGAACAATGCCATCGCGTACTGTTCCAAGGTGGTTGGATTTAAGCTCAATAGTTGTAAAACCTGTGGCTCTTTCTGGTAAATTTGCCATGCACCCGACCCCACAAGCTGTATCGGCTAAAGACACCATACTACCCGCATGCAAATAACCATTGGGCGCCAAGTGAGATTCTGTAACAATCATTTTGGCCTGTACTTCACCTGCAGCTACTTTGACAAGTTTAATACCAATAAGCTCAGGGAATTTTCCAGTACAAAGCGTATTGTAAAAATTATGATCTTTCATCCACATTCCCATCCAGCTTTAAACAGTTCGCCCAATCTCTATTCTGAATCAATTCAATGAGAATCTGTTAATAATTGAGCTAAAGATTCCCCTACGAGCTTTTCTACTACATTTGCCACCTTAGGGGCACACAAGGCATCTTTACAGGGGCCTGCGTATTGGGGATCATGCATAATCACATGGATTAAGGCCAGCTTTGGTCTCCAGCCCGCTTTTATAAAAGCTGTTTCTAACCCATCGATATGAACGCCACCCTCCACGGTCTCGATGCCATTCACCCAGGATTTATACTCGGTGGAGTCAAAACACCCCAATGCAGCTACCTGTATTTGAACCCCGCTATCAGCACCCTCATAATAAAACTGACGCGGCACTCCCAGGGAGTAACCTGCTGAAGAGGGTGAATATCTTACAAAGGCTAAATCCAGTAAACCGCGTTCGGTTAAGAAGCGCTCCTCCTGAAATTCAATAGTCAGCCCAGGATAAAAATGTACAAGCTCAAAAAGCGTTTTTCGCAACGCTGGCATATCTGGTAGTGAGGTTTGAAACAGCTCTCTGTCGACAACTAATTCCAGCTCAGTTCCTTTATCCGACACCACAGATTCAGCTTCACACGCTGACCGAACTTGGCCCCCACCAAATGATTGCCGGTAAACCCTATGACCGTCTGAGCTTTTTACCTTAATATACTCAGAAGCCGCATTGACTACCGCCAAACCAAGCCCCCCAGCAAGAATGTGTATATGCGGAGCGTGGTGGTCAGCAGTGGGTAAATTGTGCCGATACAGACAGTAAAACTCTACCAAATTCGAGCATTCTTCAATGGGAGCATTTACATCAAAGGGAAATCCTCGCCCATCATCCGATACCTTTATGATCGATCCATCAATCACCACCTTAATTTTTGTTGCATGCCCCATTAGGTATTGATCGATCGCGTTGGCGATCAGCTCATAAATTGCATTATTGATTGCAAGGGAACCAATACCACCAAAGTACATTGCCGGTCGCTTTCTCACGGAATCCAATAATGGAAAATATCTTAAATCCTCAGACTTCCCTTCAGCCGACATAAAACGTCCTTCACACTTATTTATATAATAAGGGTTTCTTATCTCCAGGAATTTAAATTGACCCCAATATAAGAAAATCCTGAATAGCATTCGCTATATCAATAAAATCTATGGGCAGACCGAGTCCTGGCATGAAAAATTGGCGGGTATAGAGTAAAGACATACAAATACCGACAGCCACCAAAGGCAGTACAACCCGAATCCAGAGAATAACAGAAACGCGACAACAATTAAGAACAAGGGTGCCACGCCCTCATTTATATAGAAAAACCAAAAATTGATATGGCAAATCCAGCAAGAAAGTACAATGTACTTGGTACCACAAGCAGCAAAGCGGCCACTATCACAACAACAGTAGCCAGGGTGCTTGACCTCTACCTTCCCCCACAGCCTAAAAACCCTTTCTATGAGAGCACAGGTCAATAAATCAGGAAAACAAATACATGATTAGCACAGCCATTTATACTTGGTACTCCATACCATTATTCAGAAACCACTCGATAACAAGGGATATACTCCTTGCCTGGAAGCTTCATTCTCTGCTGCTTGACAAAAGACTCTAACATAATATCGATACTGTTTATTATGCCTGGATCACCACGCAATTCATACGGTCCATTTTTCTCCACCAAACGGATTCCTTCATCTTTTACATTGCCAGATACAATTCCGGAAAATGCCCGCCTTAGGTTAGCCGCCAGTTGGTAGGGCTTTTGATTTTTATGCAATTCAAGATTCAGCATATTTTCATGGCTCGGCATAAATGGCTGCTGAAACTCTTGTGCCACCTTCAACTTCCAATTGAAATAATAGGCATCACCTGTCTCCTTACGATGAGACTTAACCTCTCGAATACCTACCGCCATTTGCCTGGCGACCTCCTCAGGATTATCAATAATGATTTGATACCTTGACCTCGCCTCCTCCCCTAAAGTGGAAGCAATAAACTCATCAATACGTACAAAATAATCTGCAGCGCTAGCCGGCCCAGTAAAAATAACGGGAAAAGGTTGATCCTTGTTATCCTCATGCAAGAGTATACCCAATAGGTAGATTATCTCCTCGGCGGTGCCAGCTCCGCCCGGAAAAACAATAATCCCATGGCCTGTGCGCACAAAAGCCTCTAGCCTTTTTTCTATATCCGGCATGATGACAAGCTGGTTGACAATTGCATTCGGCGCTTCTGCGGCAATGATTCCCGGCTCAGAAACCCCAAGGTACTGGCCGTGCCTGTCACGCTGCTTGGCATGACCGATTGTAGCCCCTTTCATTGGGCCTTTCATCGCTCCAGGGCCACATCCGGTACAAATATCTAGATATCGCAGCGCCAGCTCGTAACCTACTTGTTTGGTGTAATCGTATTCCTCTGACGAAATGGAATGCCCTCCCCAACACACCACCAACCTAGGTGCGCGTACCCGATCGAAAGTGCCGGCATTGCGTAAAATATGAAAGACAGCATCAGTAATCCCCTGAGAAGAGGTTAAGTCATGTAGTTGACTACCTGTGATTTCACTGTTCACATAAATAATGTCACGAAGTACTGCGAATAAATGTTCTGCAATACCACCAATAATTTTACCGTCCACAAACGCGCTGACCGGGGCACTTTTGAGTTGCAACTTGACACTGCGCTCGGTTGGAACAACCGAGATATCAAAGTTGGAATAGGTTTCTAAAAGCTCTTTTCCATCGTCCATATAACCGCCGCTATTCAGCACCGCCAGCGAACAGTTGCGAAAGGTTTGGTATTGAGAGCCGCGGCTTTCATGGCTGAGTTTATTAATTTCATACTTGGACAGGATATCAAACTGCCCTGTTGGTGCGATTTGTGCGTCAATTAGATCCGTAGACATATAATCCTCTTATAAGACTGAGAGCCCCCCCAGCTCATAAAATACTTTCCAGGGACTATTAAAGTGTAATCTAAGTTTCTGATTTGACTAGCTTTTTAATTTACTTTTGGAGAGCCCATTCAATAGCGGAAAATAATTGATGCAAAATTGATCAATTCGGGAGGGATCAAGAAGCTGAATAGAACACCAAAATGCTCCCACTCGAACTCAAGACGTGAAGAGCATTTAATTAGCTTAAATTGCGACTTGTAACCTTAAAAACTCAAGCGGCGTCTGTTAAAAAGGCGGAAGAAAATACATTACCCGAGGAACATTATAAGACACAGAAATTTATTGAGAATATCGAGAATGTTCTTACAGCCTGCCTGCAATAAAAGTCATTTTTACGTCTATCCGAATGTATAGAGGTAGTCTAGATACACGAATTCGATAGTTCTGACTTGATCTGACAACGGCCGCTTCCAAGCCTTACCCTGCCCGGTCAAGTCAAGTCAAAACCAGTACAAATCCAAGAGTGAACTGTCTTCAATAGGTCATCAAAAACCTATTCAACTTTAGATAAAAGTTGATCCAGCTCTTCAAGTACAATCCACGGATCAGTTCCATCGTACAGATGCGAGGAGTATTTCATAATGACATGCTTAGCGTTCTCACTAATCTTGGAGAGTTCAATTTGCGATTGATCCCAAGTTCTGTTGTAAGCATCCACATCTGCGTAACTCATTTTAGTCTGACGGATTGCAGTATGTGGCAGCCCTCTACTCATCACCGTAATTGGAATTTCCTTCTTTAATTCATAACGCTCTGGCTTTGATGCGGACTCTTTGAAATCCTCAAAGGAGTGCTTTTCCTTTTCCCACGCCATAATCCATTGCATTGTTGCCCAACCCTCCTTGGATAGTGAAGACCTCAAGTTACCGTACCAAGACTCATGTGCTGCATCCACAAATAGAAGGGCAGAGACGCTATTGGGGTTTTCACTCGCGAATGCCCTTGCCACTAAACCACCAAATGAGTGGGCCACAAGAACTACGGAGTCCCATTCTTTAAACTCCACGAACGCCTTGAGTTCAGCAGAAAGATCATCCATCGATCTAACTCCTGGAACTGCATGCTCACTTTTTCCAGCTCCAGGTCGATCGTAGATACAGAGTATAAAATCATCAGAAGAGAATTTATGAAAGGTATTCTTATAGGTGCTGTGCGCATCTAACCCCATACCTGAAACCATCAATATCACTTTTTTACCCTCACCCTCCTCTTTGCAGAGATAGGAGATTGTATTGCCTCCAATGTTAACAAGTTTATATTTATGCTCATCTTGCGCCCAAACTGAGCAACAAAGAATGCCTAATAAAAATGCGGTGTAAATTTTCATAATCATCCTTGGAAGCTATAACTTACATTTAGCCTGCCGAACGAATAATTAGTATAACCCATCAATTTTGCAGCAACAATGCAGGCACTACCCCAGAAAACCTATCCAAGGAAAGCCACTATAACGTTTGCTTTATAAGAGCATGGTTAATTGCCAAGGAAAATAACCAACCTGAATAATGCTATCTATTCGATCAAGCTGGTGATTTTAAGGATAAGTGGTAAAAACGTAGGCATAAAAAAGCCGCACAAAAATATTGTGCGGCAAAGATCAGAAAGCCTATGGGAGAGGCTTGAGCCGAACTAGAAGTCGTAAGCAATACTCAACTTGATATTGCGCGGCAGGATATAGCGGACATTGGAAGCCAGAGGATTACGAGGGTCACCCTCGGTAATGCCGTCTTCATCAGTGAGATTGTCCACCGAAAGCTGAACGGAAATATCGTTTAGATAAGCTATAGCCCCCAGGTCCACTTTGGTATACCCCGGCAAGGTCACTAAGTTTTCGCTGTCATTAAAACGATCCCCCACTCGGCTGATCCCACCAAATATTGCCATATCAATATTGTTGACGGTGAAATCATAGTTTTGGCTCAGGCGAACCTGATACTTGGGCTGGCGCATCACCTGATTGCCTTCGAATTGACCACTGGTAATCTCCGGTTTCTGTAGAGTGGCATTTAGGCCTAGGGTAAAGTCTCCCCAGTGCACCTTGCTATCCAACTCCAATCCCAGCGCCTTGGTCTCCAGGCGAGTACAGGTCCCACTACCAATAATGCAGTCCGGCATACCTTGGGTTTCGTTATAGAAGAAGGTGGCGAACAGGGAGTAGTCTTGATCCTGTAATTTATAGCCCAGTTCATACTGGTCGATATCGATGATCAGGTCGGACCCCGCCAGGTAACGATCATCAAACTCGCGGTAGTTATCGAAGTCGGCAAATTTAAAACCGGAGTTGATGCGGAAGAAGGCACCCATGCTCTCTGCAAATGCCCAGTCCACTGCGGCGGTGTAGGCAAAGCCCTCCTCATCGGCTTTATAGGTGGTAAATACTCCGTCTCGAATCCCCTTATCGACCGAATAGTTGGTCTCACGATTGGCAGAGCGCAGCCCTAAATCAAAAGTAAAATCGCCCAGGTAGTACTCACCGGCCAGGTAGACAGCGCTTTCACGCGCATCCCCCACCGCCTCCACATCGTACTTCCAACCACAGGTCAGTACATCGGGCACATTGTTACAGGCCAGCTCACCGGTAAGTGCGCCGCCATCGGCTGCTCCAGTGATCAGTTCGCCATCCTGACCGAGCACATAATATCGTTGGTTGCCGATGGACCACCACTCATCCACCTCCCAGCTGGAGGTGTAAAAACCGCCGGTGAATTTAACATTATCCCACTCCTTGGCCAGACTGAAATCGTTGGTGGCTGCTTCAATATCCTTACGCACCACCCAGGCACCAAACTGTTGCACCAAGGTCTCGCCAGATAATTCAGCGCCCGAAGCTGTTATAACGGCCTGATCTGTGAGGGTATTCAGAGCCAGAGGCGCCCCATCCGGGACAAAGCCCAGGGTATCGGCACTACCGCTGGTCAGTGCAAAGCGCTCAGTAAGACTCCAGCCATCCCCTAGATCCAGCTCTAAATATGCACCGGCCACACTACCATCCCAGCCACGACCTTCCCCCAGATCAAAGGTTTGCCAGCGCACAGTCGTCCCACCGCTGCCATCACCCTGTGTAACAGGCACAGAGACCTTTCGATTACTCTGGCCAACCTGGGTGTAATCGGTGGGCAGGAAAGCGGCGTTGGGTAAATACCAGGTGCCGGTATCCTTCGTGTCACGCACATAAAAACCGGCTTTGCCGCTGTCCATCTCTTTGGTCAGATGTAGGGTGAACTGATGGCCCTCCTCTGCATTGAATCCGGCATCGCGGATACCTGGAGAAGTGCTTAGGTAACCGCCCAGCATGTAGTAAACATCGTCACTGAGCTTGCCGGTTAACACAGCATCCGTACGCTGAAGATCGTAATCGGAAGTGGTGTATTTAAAACGGCCCTCGGTTTCTTCAGTCCCCTCTTTCAGGATGAAGTTAGTAGTGAGACCGGGCTGTCCGTTTGAATAGACTGGGTTGGGGCCACCCCGCAGCCCCTCAACCCGCTGAATGGTGTCATCCACGCGAAACAGTGAAGAGTTCTCCAGAAAAGAAAGTGTCGGCGCCGGATAGAGCGGCAGGCCGTTCATAGATACCGTGACGAAAGGCGCGTCGCTGCCACCGGGAAAGCCTCGCACATCGATATTTGCGCCAGATACACCACCGGAACTCTCAACCCAAAGACCCGGAATAGACTTCAGCAGATCAGCGGTGCTCGACGGAGAAGCCTTACCAATCTCATCGTCACCCAGAGTAGTAACTGAGAAGCTAGCTTCCAGCTTTCTAACACCGGTACCACCGGGAGTCCCCGTGGTGATGACTTCCTCGATCATCCGCTCTTCCCCGCTTACCGGTGACACAGTCTCCTGGGAAATGGCTGCGCCACACAAACCTATCGATACGGTCGTCAGAGTGACCGCCAGCGCTAGAGGCCTCTTTTTCATCAACTCTTCCCTCTCATCGTCATTCTTATAAATTTTTTTGGTGTGGCCAATTTAGGCCCATAGCCTCAATCGATGACGGCCATAAGCCAGGCCTGCCCTGTGAGACAACACCTTCTAGGCACTATAATTTGACAATGCAATCGATTGCAAGACGTGTTTGGGGTCATTCTGTAGGATTTAGTCACATTTACTAAATAAGTTGATCGCAGCCAGATATCCTCCCCCGGTAGCCACACACAATGGCTCAGAAGCCAAACACAATGGGTCAGAGGCCAAAATTGCTTATTGCTTTGAAAGCGAGGAAAGGCCTTCCTACAGTTTTATGAGTCTTCTTAGCGAGGCTGTTCGAACCGCATAGACACAGCGCTCGACAACCCGCTCAGAAGTCGCTGCCGTTCAACTGAGGACTCCAAATGGCCAACAGCACCTGCCAACAAACTGACAACCATTCCCACAAACATGGGCCACATTGTGGGCACCCCGCCATTCGACACGGAGACCATGTGTGCTACGTGCATGATGGCCACCTGCACCATCCTCACCGGGACCACTACGACGAACACGTTCTAGAGGTGAGCACAAAAAACCCGAATGACTGCAATCCCATCAATGCAAGTACCCATGCAACTCACGTTCACGGGGAGAACTGCGGCCACACACGGATTCCCCACGGCGACCACTTCGACTATCTGGTGGATGGGCGCCTACACCATGTCCATGGCGACCATTGTGATGATCACGGGCCAGTGGAAGTCATTCATGAGCGGTAGGTCGCAATGCCGAAAAACAGCACACTGGCGGAGATGCACAAGGAAGCTGGCACCCTCCAAGAACTGGCCCAATTTCCCATTACCTGGACCCAGCGGCTAAAAGTAATTGGGCTGGTATCAGCTATAGGTTTCTACAAACTCTTTTTTCTTCCATGGAAGAAAAAAGAGCGACAGCAACTTTTTGCAACGCTGGATCAGCTAACAAACTTAACGATTGACCTCCCCACCCCATCGGCCACCCAACAAGACAGCAGGTACTTCCTGAGCGCACAGGACCGCACATTCTTCACAAAAAACGGTTACCTACCTCCCTTTCGGGTAATTTCCAGTGAAGAGGCAAGCGCACTAAAAGAGCTTGCTATTCGAGAGTACAAAAGTGGCTTTGGCGGCATATCCTACTTAGGCAGTAGGATTCGCGACATAGAGAAGAAATACAATCGTTGGACTATCGAATATGCAGGCCTGTACCAGGCCCTGCGGCTCAAACCGTTTAGAGAGCTTTTGCGAAAGCCTCAAATTGCTGAGCGATTAACGAGCCTGCTCGGAGATGAAATTCTATGCTGGCGCACGCAGTTCTTCGATAAAATGCCCGGTGCAGAAGGCACCGCCTGGCACCAAAATGCCACATTTCGTGAAGCGGGCAAATATGCGAAATTACAACCCACGCAAAAAACATCTCCCGCATTGATTCAACTGAATGCCTGGGTAGCCTTGAGCGACTCTACCAGAGAGAACGGCTGCCTGCGTATTTTGCCTGGCTCCTTCACAGATGCCAGAATAAATTACCTCTATGAATTTATCCCGGAAAATGAACTTTTCTTTTTTTCTCTTCTACCATTCTCCCCTTCCTTTCTCTATAAACTCGGTAAAATTGCTTTATATGGAAGGCTTTTCCATAAGAGTGCCGTTATTTTATTCAGCGCAGAAAAACTTTTGGGGGATAATTTTTTTGACCAATTTGAAGTCAAGGATCTGGAGATGAAAGCCGGTGAGTGCCTGATTTTTTCCTCTCTAAATATGCACGCCTCCTACCCCAACACTTCCAGAAAGGATGAAAGATTCTCTTTTGTGGGACGCTGTACAGCTAACCATGTAAAAGTCGCCCCACACGGCAAAGACAGGTACCCGAGTCTTGAAGGACCAATAGAGTATACGATACCCGAAGTAAGTACCTTTCAGGTTTATGGGAAAGATACCTATGGACTGAATAAAATTCTGGATGACTGACTCTAGCTCACCAATAGTCATCCAACATCTCAGTGGAACTATGCAATTAAATTTCCGTTAAATGACGAATATAACCGCGACGAATTACGGGCACAACATCGATAGCTTTAGCCAGAATCCATAACCCGCATTTCATCAGAAAGTTATTTGAAGTCACTACCTTTCGGGCAAATTCAGTTTTCCTAATTACTTCTTTAGCTATTTTGTGGCGTTCACAGGCATATTGTTCCACTTCCCCTCGAGAAATGGCCCCAGCTGCGGCCACAGCATCGGCAATTCCCAAGTTCATTCCCTTGCCGCCGACCGGTGAATGACAGTGGGCCGCATCTCCAGCGAGCAGGACCCTATTTTTATAATAGGTTTCTGCCTGCCTGACGGATATCTGGAAACTGCCCAGGCTGTGTACTTTTTTAATATCAAGAGGCTGCCGAAGGGCGGAAAGCGCATCCTCTTTAGAAGAAACCACCCTGACATGCCCCCGTCCTAGTGGCAAAACAATACTCAGACTGTTGCCCGGCTCCTGTAAGTTCACCGTAACCAAATTGGGAGGTATGTACCCGTTTACCTCTACATCGGCAATCGACCACCACTCTGGTAAATCTAGTCCTGGATACCCTATTGCCATTTTCTGACGAACCAGAGAGTAAACGCCATCAGCACCGATCACCCAGTCGAAAGATTCCTTGTAATGATTAGAATATTCCACTACTGCAGAGGAGTCTTGACTGGCAATATCGGTTAATTGCAAACCATACTGCACATCAACCCCCCGCTCCCTGAGTACACCCGCCAAAACCGATTCTGTTTTATTTTGCGGAAAAAAAAGTCCGACCTTCCCTAGGTATTCTTTAGAGGAAAGGTCGAGAAACAACAAGCGCCGCCCATTTCTCAGATATTGAAGCCCCCGCATCGGCACCGCCTCAGAGAATAAATCCGCGGAAACGCCAATACTACTGAGTAGCTCAATCGTAGAAGGGAAGATACCAACAGCACGAGAGAGCTGGGAGGGCTGACTGCGGCGCTCAATGATCTGACAATCGATCCCTTGCAACGATAATGCACAGGCGGCAGTGAGGCCCGTTGTCCCCGCCCCAACAATCAGAACTCTCATCAATCACTCACCGATCAGCATGCTTCTCTAGAGCATAGAAGAGCCCCTTTAAGCATCATCCCGGTAAACTAGTACAAACCACGACCTACTAATATTGCGTGAGATCACACCACGGAGGCTGATATTGTCGACCTATTAGCTAACTTAGAGAACTTATAAGCAAAAGAGCCAGGGACCCCAGGAGGTTACTCTAGTGAAATTGCATGATATCTATCTGAGGGGCGGGTTGCGGGCATTACAGCTATAATGGCGCCCCAGAAAATTTCTCTAGAGTCAATTTAATGCCCGAAATTCCGATTTTAGTGACATTCTTTGGCGCATCTGCCCTGCTGGCACTCTCTCCTGGGCCGGACCTGCTATTACTATCAACGTACTCGGCAGCCCGAGGTTTTATCGCTGGTTTTTTGCTCAGCCTGGGTATATTTCTGGCAGGGCTAACGCAAACGTTCCTTGTGGCCTTTGGTCTCGGGCACATCATGCAGACGATTCCTGTTGTTGCCCTGGCGGTAAAGACACTAGGAGCACTTTACCTAGCGTGGCTCGGGATTAACTTAATACGCCAGTGGCGTTCCAATTTAGGAAACACTCAAAGGCAAGCAGTCACCGAGCCTCTGAGTGCCTCACAACTCCTCAGCAGAGGGCTGATCAACAATTTAATGAACCCAAAGGCTTTAGTTTTTTTCAGCTTGTTTTTACCGCAATTTACGAGCCCTACCCAGCCCATCACCCAACAGATACTGCTACTAGGATTTCTCCTAAGTACTATTGCACTCACTGTAAACACAGCAATTTCTTTCTCTTTTAGCAGGCTGAAGCAGACACTGAGTCATCAATCAGCATTCAGCCGACACTTCGATGGTTTTTTAGGTGTGGTATTCCTAGGCCTGGCCGGTCGCCTGGCGTCAGAACACTGAGAGCTAGGAATGGGGAAAAAAGCAACAGAGAAAGGCAAGCGCGAGGCATCTGACCGCCACGGCAGACAAGTGGCTTTGATCCAAGCCGTAAAGCGAGTAATTTCAGCCGTTAATTAACAGGAGTATGCTGTAATGGATAACTACAATCCATGGGGACTAGAAAGAAACACCTTTCTAATGCTTTTACACTAAGCCAACTGGCCTGGATTATTATCCCTGGAGCCGGATTCGTATTACCTGTTATTATGTGGGCAACCACTAAAGATCAGGTCATTGAAGTTGATCGCCATGGCAAGATGATTTTCAACTGGATGATCAGCTTGTTTATCTACTCCATCATAAGCACTATTCTAATTATCCTGGGCGTCGGTCTTTTAGGATTGTTAGTTCTGGCCTTAATCAATGTAATCTTTATCCTTATCGGGGCTGTTCGAGCCAACGATGGGATATTCTGGCGATATCCACTCAGTATTCGTTTTTTTAAATAAGTTTAAAGATATCCTCAATATTTAAACTTGAGGTTTTCCCAGTTATCTTTGCGTTTTATAAATAGCGGAATATGAAAGCCAGGGAAAACCCTGGCTTTCATCTAGCCGATGACTAGAGGCGCAAGCTAAGGCTAATATCTGCAAATAGCCAGCGTGCTGTTTTTATCGTAAAGATAAAGCGGGTTATTAATAGTAACCAGCAACATCGTCCACGATCGGGCCCAGCGCTTTGTAGGCATTGGAAATATCCTTGCCGTTAGAACGCTCACCACAAGGCAAACCACCACACTCATTCCAGTCAGGATCAGAGAACCAATCGTACTGGGTAACATTGGATCCGTATCTCCATGGGTAAGCCATAATAGTGGAGAACTTGTTGTCTACACCATGGCCCATACCATAAGAGTAAACGCCACCAGAAGTATCACCCTGCTTGGTGGAGTGCGTCAGACCCATGTTGTGGCCCAGCTCATGGACGAAAGTGTTATAACCACAGTCAACACCAGTCACGCTGTAAGCACGCTCTTTAGCGCTGTTGTACATGGTGCCATTGCTACCTTGGCCAACCCAGGCAATGCCACAAGTAATGTAGGTGCTACCGTTCTCAACAACCTCTTCGGCTTTCGTCAGGAAAACCACCATGTCGGCTTTTTTGGACGAGCGCCAGCTATTCACGCTGTCGTGAAAAGTGATCAGGTCCAGAGTTGCTTCGTTAACACGAAAGTCAGAACTGGAAGCTTCCCAGCTATCAACCAGATTCAGCTGGATATCAACACCATTCCTTTTAAAGGAATTATTGGCATAGCTGATGTAGTTATCAATTTTTGCAGAAATGTCACCGGTGTGCTGTGCAGCTGGATCGGTGTACATAATAGCAATATCAACAGTTTCGGCAGTTGCAGCAGCAGAAACGGTCAGTGCAGCAATAGTAGCTGCCAGGCTTTTCTTAAAACTCACTATAGACTCCTTTTATTATAAGTAGTGCATACTCTATTTTTGACAACCAGTAAATTTACTGCCTGCCTGATAGTGTGTTAGCAATACGCAATTAATACCCTGACTCGACTAAAAGATCGTCCTGAATTTTTAACCGCCTGTGAAGATAAACTTCTGGTATTCGCAGGATTTACATCAGCTCTCCTTAGCTTGATTATCGATTTGAAGAAATACCTTCAATCAATTCTTTTACTCAAAATCATTTAGAGGAACGTCACTGTCTTTCCAGTCTTTTTCGCGCTGCGCCTCAGATGATAGGTCTTTATCATGCTTCTCAACATGATTTGAAATTAGGGCACCGTTGGGTGCAATCCACGCATATCCATCCTGGGCTTCAAGAGTATAAGAGCCTGCGGGCGTGTTTAGCTGGGCATACACGGAGCTTTTACCGATAGTCAAAGTGGCTCCATGCAATCTAGACTGGCCCAAAAAGTTCAATTGCACACTTTTATTCCCGCTTGCATGCTGCTCAACATCACCGACCTGGGCGTCATAGACACTTTCAAGACCCGGCAGATCAATATCAACATAGTCGCCGGTTTCAAGTCCCCTCAACCTCTCCATATCAAGTTCCAGATAGGTTTCCCCATTGAGATCTACGGGTAGGCGTCCATTTTCATGCAACACCTCTCTTGCAAGATCTGATTCTGACCAAAGTGATTTTTCACTATCTGCAACAACTTCTTCCGGAATTCCGCTGTCATCAACAGTCTCGGCAGAAGAAGATTCAACAGGAACCCTGTCAACGACCATTTTAGGCTCAGGTAATTTAGCGGAATGTTCTACTTGGGCAGGCTGGCTTTTAATCCAGAAAAAATAGCCTGCGCCCAAAAACAGAATCAACACAGGAAATGCCAATTTCTTCACGGCTTGCACCCCAAACAATTATTTATAAAAAGTCGCACCCAAAACAGGTGAAAACAGCTTCACGGCCTCTTACACCAAACAATAATGAGGTATAAATAGAGATTCCTAAGCCGCCCCGAAAGAGACGCACTATAGTATCAACACCTCAAAATTTATTTGGAAAGTACTTCACAGAAGAAAACGAAACCAAATTTTTTTTTGTGAACCCTCTCACCTCAGCGAGAAAATTTACACATCTCAGCGAGACAGACATAGGTCCATCGACTCGACTATAAGTTCAATAAAATTTCCCACACTCTTAATTTCGGCACCAAATGGCAAGAATCAAAATAAAAAAACAAAACTGAACACTCAACCCAGCCAAAAATGACGACTCAATCCCACAATGAAAGCAACCCTCTTCACACAGTACTCACTTCACTCTGGGCAGATTTTTACCGGGTAAAAATTAGCCACCTATAAAAAGTATTCCTATTACAGAATTTCCCTACTCTGATTACCCCTCAGCAGAGATTAAGTGACATAGATCTCACCACAGCCACTTTGCAACCTTAATCAGGCCCTCACTTTTTGAAGCCAGGCCACTCACTCCACTTAGATATCTGTGGCATTTTTTTAGAAAAATGAAACCTGAATGGCTTTGCATGACGAACCAAACCATTTACAGCCTTCACAACCTGGAGGCTTGAAACCAGCCCCTGTATTTTTCTTTAAAAGTCAATCACACACTTAACCCACCAGACGTGGGAGGAACACCTTTAGGAGGCTCCTGAAATTTCAACAAAAGGACTGAGCTATGCACGCTTTGCTCCGAAAAAATGGTTTCAACTGGAACTATTTTTTGCTTTCTCTTCATTAGTATTTTTTCTGAACACTGCAGAAGACAATTCCGATACCCCCCCACAAGAAATAGGCTCTAGCCATAAACCGAGAAAGAGCAGAAAAAATTTTTTATCATTTTCAATTTTCTTGGTATATATTTCCGGCTCTTGCCAAGAGTTGTCATTCCGACACAATAAATCTGAGCACTCTGTCACGTTAGGGCTTTACCCTTCTTAACACTCCCTGTATTTCTGAGACGCTTCACCAAGATTTCCACGCAATAATTTTTTCAGAAATTTTTTACACCGATTCCAATAAGACTTGGCGGCACTCAGTTTTTTAGGCGTGGCGAACAGTAGTCAGTAAGGTGGGGCTTAGAGGTATAAGATTGGCGGATTCGCCCTAGAGAAGGCCAGCGCTAAAGGAGAGTGCAGCTGGTTTGGTGTGATAGGCAGTAGTTGAAAAAATTGAGCGGGGCTGTTGCACAGCCCCCTCCCCTTAAGCGTGGGTAATTCGCTGATTACCCATAATGAAAAACCGATCAAAAAACACACTCAAAAAGCCTGCCAGTAAAATTCCCAGCAACACCAACCACAAAAACTCCTGTGTCTTTTGTTGTGGTTTGGACTCTTGTACTTGCTCAAGTTTCTGACCACTAACCTGTTGAGGCTCAGCCGTGCTGGCCGCAACATCATTAATCGCCTGATTACTCAACAAGGGCGTAAGACCAAAGCCAAGGGCCTGCTCGCTCACAAAGTCAGAAAATTTCTCATTGTCTGTTGCGACATCATATTGATTGGCAAGCTCAGTGTACGTCTCTACCATTTTCTTGAGCGTTTCCGCATCGGCCGGCCAATAGCCTTTACGCACAGCCTCAAGCATTCGCTCCAGCATTTGCGCCATCGCTTCGGCGTTGTGCTCCTCGAAGAATTCACGCATGTCCATCTGGTATTTATCCTCCACATAGACCTCGAACATTTCCTGCCACTGGTCATCACGGATCGTTTCCGGAGTCATCACCTCCCAGCCCCACATATTATTCACCCTATCCAGAATTGCTGTGGCCCCGGCATAGCCGGACTCCTGCATTGCCTGAATCCAGCGCGGGTGAAAATAACGGCTGCGCATTTCCTGATTGACAAATTCTCCCAATGTCTGGGTTTTGATGTTGTCCTTACGGCGTAGGTTTGCGACATACATCTCCGGTGTCTTGCCATCCAGGTTACGCACGGCAAGGCCCATACCGCCAAAATACTGGAAGGGGTCATCGTTGGTCATCATGGCGTAGAGGTTAGTGGAACGAGAAAAAATCACTCCGTCGGTACCCGACAGTACCCGGCCATACAGCGCAGCGTTACGCGAATCTTCGCTCCAACGGGATTCATCTTTGCCGTAGGCAAAACCCATACGGCGCATATATAAGTCTGCCAGTTTGTCGTCGGTCTCCCAGCTATCAGAAGCTAGGCTGGCGCCATTCAGGCCGGTACCGTAGTTACCACTCTCATTGGAAAAGATTCGCACCGAAGAGAGGTAGCGGGCATCTTTCTCAGAGTTACCCTCCTCCACTAGCTGTTGTTGCAGGGCCTGACTGTGGCGATAGACAAAATTATTCTCCTCCTTCATCTGTGCCACCTTGTCGATTGCCTCAGCTAGCCACAACATCACATTGGGGAAAGCATCGCGATACAACCCCGTTGCCGAAATCACCACATCAATACGCGGGCGCTTCAACTCCGAATAGGGAATCACCTCAGTTCCGGTCACATTGCCCTGCGGGTTCCATTTTGGCTTGAGCCCCAAGGCATGCAGTATCTGTGCTTCAAGTGCGCCCTGATGGCGCATGGTTTCCAGGGACCAAAGTGAAAAGGCCAACTTATCTGGGAAGCGTCCGTGCTTTTCACGGTAGTTGGCGATGGTTTGTTCCATTAACTCTACGCCAGCTTCATAGGCCTCTTTGGAGGGTACTTTCGCCGGATTGAATCCAATCAAGTTGCGCCCCGTGGGCACGGCTTGGGGATTGCGAATGGGGTCACCCCCATGACTGACCGGGATATACTTGCCATCGAGTGCCGACATCAAGTTTCGCAATTCGGCAATATTGGCAAAATTCTCGGCATACTCGCGGCCCTGCTGCAACTGCTTTTGCAATCCCGCGGAGATTTCCGGCAACCCCTCGCCCGCAAGGTAGGTCTTTAATAGCTGAAACCCGGGCTGGGCCTCCAAGGCGACTACATTGCGCTCATCGCGCTGCTGTTCATCCGGTAGACTGAGGTTATGCTCAGCCTCAAATTTCCCCGCTGCTGTGATGTAGCCCTCGCCCAGCATTTGCAACATGGTGCTGGTGAGATGTTCAGACTTGGGTAGTTGACCGAAACGATGAATACCCAGCGGATGGCTCATTTCTGCCAACTGGCCGAGGTGATCCTGCAGACGGCTGAGCTGGCGATCAAAATCAGCCCGCAAAGCTTCCGCGCTAATCTCCAGATCCTGAAGCATATTGAGCGTGTCGGCCAGCTCAATTATGCGCACCTGCGTATTCTGACGAGTCTTCCCCTCTTCCAAAATCAGGTAGTTGCCAATCAGCTCCGAAAGTTCGGCGACTTCCGCATAGAGACCTGCTTTGGCAAAGCCCGGTGTCAGGTGACTGATCATGGTGGCGCGTCCGCGGCGTTTGGCCTGCATGGCTTCACCAACATTGTCAATAATGTAGGGATAAAACACCGGGATATTTCCCAGGGCCAAATTGGGTGCATCGTAGACAGAAAGTCCTCGCTCTTTTCCTGTGAGCCACTCCTGCGAGCCGTGGGTACCCAGGTGAATATAGGCATCGGCCGCAAAGGTCTTACGCGCATAAAGATAAACTGCCAGGTAGGCATGGTTCACCGGGCTCTTCATATCGTGGTAGAGAGCCGAGTGATCCCCGGCTGTATCAGCACGCACACCTTGAGGCAGTACTACCAGGTTGCCCAAAGTCATGCGCGGTATCACAAAGGCCGGCTCACCGTTGTGCTCGGCCAACATGGCATTATCTCCCGGCTCTCCCCAGCGCTCCACGATTGGCTCACGTACTGAAGCCGGCAGAGCATTAAACCAATCCAGGTAAGTGGACAGCGGCATCCAATCTGCTAATCCTTTATCAATCAACGTAACGCTCTCTTCGCGGCGGTAATAAGGGCGCAATAACTGGCCCGCCCAGTCGATCAAGGTCTTGGAGTCCCGCTGGTCTATTTGGTAGCCGCGCTCTGCCATGGCCTGGGCGATCGACTCTATAGAAGAAGGAACATCGAGAAAGGCCGCACCAATATTTTTTTCGCCTGGGGGATAATTCCAAATAAAGGTGGCGACCTTTTTTTCGGAGTTTGGCTTTTGCCCCAGAGCGGCATGGCGCCAGGCACGCTCCACTAGAGCGTTCATCTGAACTTCCATTACCGCTCTATCGCCCTCCTCTTGCGCGGCAATAACAACCGGGTCAATGCTGCCGGTATCTTCCGGCATTACTAAGAAGAAAGGTGTTAGAGAAGGAGAGACACCACTATGGTCTGCAAAGTAATCTACCTCACCGCCCTCGGTATAATTCAGGGCATGAATCACCGGCACACCCAGTTTTTCGAACTCGGCGCGGCGCTTGCTCACATAATGTAAGGAGCGGTAATTGATCATTAGATCAATACGAGTGTGCCCTTCTCCATCCTGCAACAGATCCGGGTAGGACAGGGGCAGGTCTTCGCCTTCAAAAAAGAAGGCGAACGCCTTGGCACCTTTCATTTCCAGCCCCTGCAATAGGGTATCCACCACCTGCTGCTGTTCGTAATCTACCACCGAGCGATGAATAGCCACGGCTATCACCGGCTGTTGATCCGCAGGTTGTAGCCAGCGGAAGAAGTCTTCTTCACGATCGGTCACCAGCTGCTCCCAGCGCGGGTGATAAAAACCCACTTTCGGAACAGCATATGGCTCCGGCACATTAGCTGAGGAAAAGTTAAATATCTCTGTCGCAAGGAACTGCATCAGGTGGCGATAGTTTTGCCGGCCGGCATTATTAAAGTAGGCTGCAACCGCTTCATGCTGTACCAATGGTAAGCCCTGATTCATCGCTTTATTCGATAAATCCCCCAAAGACACTACCGGTACTTCGGGGTACTGGCTGAGCAGCGGTTCGAACTTGCCAAACATAAATTGGGAAAGTGCCGGATTGATACCATCCAATAGCACAAGATCCGCCGAGCCCCATGCCTGGGCGGTTTGCTCTTCACTCTTGCCCTTGCTGTTAAACACTTCCAGCGCGAACGGCTGATCTGCGGCCAGTTCGGAGAGCAACCTGCCCTTGGCCTTAGCGGTATGGCTGGACATCATCAATAAAACTTTGGGCTTCTCATTGGCTTGCGTGACCATCCCACAAAGCGACGCAACAACAAAGCTCACCAGAAATACACAGGCTTTCTTCAACACGACTAGTTACCTCCTGCGGCCTTATCTTTTGAGGGCGTTTCTTTGCCTTCCGGTACATACACCAGACTGCCGTCTGCCATTTGATAGGCGACCCCCGCACGAGTGCCCTCTCCCGAACCAATTTCGCCGGAGGATTTGTACTGCTTAATTTCTTCTCCGTCTTTTACGATCACTTCCATATTGGGCTCACCGGCATTTTTGATCACCGTGACCTTTTCATTGGAAAATACATTTAGCGGGTTTTGCGCGATGGCAATAAGCAGTGCGGCAATAATCACTAGAAAAACATCAATCAAGTTCACCGCGCTTAAAATTGGATTGAGCTCTTCATCTTCATCCAGGAAGCGCATCAGGAGGCCTCCTTTAACTTACGAATGTTAATTAGCTCGGCGGCAAACCAGCGTTTCTTCACTGAGGCTGGCCAGAAGGTAAGGGTAGAAATTACCAGCCCCCAAATTACCGCAGCGAAGGCAATAATCAGATTTTCGCTAATACCCTGAATATTGCCATCGGCCAGTGCCCGCAATGCCGGCCCCATGGGGATCATGGTGGCGATCAGGCCTAGCATGGGGGCGATACGGGTCGCCATACGCAGCAATTCCAATTTTTTTAGGGCGAAAACCTCCAGCTCGTCATCACAAGCCAAAGGATGTTGCACGTAATAATTGTGTACCTGATACCCCGGCAAACCCTCTATCCGACCTTGTTGCAAGGCCAAGCGATAGCTGTCCGCATTGCGGCCACGCAGCACCCACAACGAAATAAATCGCCCGATGGCGAATAATGAGTAGACAAACAGGGCCAAAATCGCCAATAGGACTGGGGCCATAAACAAATCGGCCACGTCCGCCATTAGGTTTTCAACTATCGAAATATTCATTGCAAGCCTCCTCAGCCCAGCACTTCCACTCTTGATCAATGGCCGCGGAAACTAGCGGAAGTACCCGCTAACGTCAAATTTAATCTAATTGATAGTGATTCGCATTTAGCTTTACATTATTAAAATCATCCCTATAATTCTCCACCAGCTGGCCCTGGCGGTGGACTTTTACACCAGCCCCTGTGGCCAACCGACAAGTGCAGCAATATAGAATCCATCTCAAGGACAACACCATGAAACTTCGCCCTCTCGCAGCGGCCTTATTGGGCTTGGCCTCCGCCTCTGACCTGCATGCCGATAGTTCCGAATCTACAGCGAGTAACGATCTAGAACTGATCGTTGTCAGTGGCCGTGCGGAGAAACCGCTGAAGGATGTTGCGGGCAGTGTTTCTGTTGTCACCAATGACGAAATTGAGCAATTACAGCTGAACGACATGAATCAGCTGTTCCAATACGAACCAGGCGTGGAAGTAACCGGTGCCGCCGGCAGTGCGCAAAATATCCTGGTACGCGGCATGGGTGGAGACCGTGTACTGATCATCAAAGACGGTATGCGAGTGAATGAAGGCTATGGAGCGAATGGTCAGAATGACATCATTGGCCGCGGCTTTATTGAGGTGGATACCCTAAAGCAGGTGGAAATTGCCAAAGGCGCTGCCTCCTCGCTGTACGGCTCGGATGCTTTAGCGGGTATCGTGGTGTTTACCACCAAAGATGCCAATGACTATCTGGAAGATGGCGAACAGTTCGGTGGCGCAGTCAAAACGGGATATACCGGCATTACCCATCAATCACACGTCTCTCCTACCCTGGCCTTACGCACCGGCCATTTTGAACAGCTGTTGCATATGACCTACCGTGATGGCGAGGAACAGCAAAACTTCGACGAGAGTCAAAACCCCTTCGAGATAGAATCCAAGAGCCTGCTATACAAAGCCAAATACAAGCTCGACGGCGAAGATTTCATCAATTTCACTATCGACCACTGGAATCAGGAAAGTACCGGTGACAGTGCAGATGGTCTCCTTCACTATTTCCGTGGCCTGGCCGACTATGGCTACAACATCAAAAAAGAGCAGTCCCTCTCCGACAAACAGACCCGCGCATACCAGTTGCGCTACCACAGCGAAACCCCAAGCGCATTTTATGACCAGTTGAACATCAACCTGTATAAAAATGAATCCGAGCAGGAGGACGAACAGTACGCACAGCTGGATATCAACGCCCCCATGTTCGGTGTTATTGAAATCCGTGATATGTGGGAAACCAGCCTGTACAGTCAGGACACGATTGGCCTACTGTCCAATGCCAGCAAAATCCTGAACGAAACCCATATCCTGGGATATGGCCTCGACCTGGAACAAACCGAAAGCCAGCGCAGCGTTCACCAATATCGTGAAGTGAAAGGCAATTCCACCCTGGATGTAACCACAGAAAAATTCCCAAAGAACGAAGTCTCCCGCGCAGGCCTGTTCCTCAACGATGAAATGACTTTTGCCAATGGCCAACTGACCATCACTCCCGGCGTACGCTATGACTGGTACGAAATGGACCCCAATGGCGCAGAGAAATCTGACGGTACCCCCTTTGCCACTATTGAAGAGAGTAATTTCTCCTTTAATTTGGGTGCCCTGTATAGAATCAATTCGCAACTATCCGCTTTCGCCCAATACGGGCAAGGTTTTAAGGTACCGGCCTACGATCTGGCCTATATCGAGCACTACTTGCAGCCAACTTCCAGCTACGCCTACCAAATATTACCGGCGGATGACCTCGATCCCGAAACCAGTAACACCTTCGAGCTCGGCCTGCGCGGCCATCTGGGCCCGATTGCCTTCAGTACCGCGGCCTTTTACACCGAATACGATGATTTCCTGGAAACCGTACTGATAAACAGCGAAATCATGAACAATGACGACGGCAGCTTCTCCCACGTATTCGAGCAATACCAATACCAAAACATCGACTCTGTGACGATCAAGGGAGTTGAGTTGAGTGCTAACTGGTATCTGACCCCAGCATTTGAACTATTTGCTAATGCCAGCTACCAACGCGGTGAAAACGATACCACTGGTGAATACCTCACCACTATCAGCCCTCTTTCCGGCGTGGTGGGTGCCAGCTACACCAGTGCGAAACTCTCCAGCCAGGTACTGCTACGCTGGGCAGACCGGATGAATCGCGTTAATGATGGGAAAGCCGAAGTTCCGAATTATGGCGCAGTGGACTGGACCCTGGGTTATCAGCTGATGCACAAGATGTCCTTTAATCTGGCCGTTAACAACTTGCTCAACAAGGAATATGTGCCCTACCTGAACGTGGCTGGTTGGGATAAAGGCAGTGACCTCACGATAAATTCCGCACCGAGGCGCACTTTCTCGGCATCCCTTAAGTACGATTTTTAAAGACGTTTTTTTGATTGTTGATCCGGCGAGTTAGTGTATCGCCGGGTTGATGCGGCACAGCGGATGTGCCGGGCTGGTCACGGCCAGCACACCCCCTGAAACTAAGTCACTCTGCGCTTTGCGCACTTTCAGGGGTGGTGATCAAATAGGTCACGGATGACCTTTTTTGATAACAGGAGAAATTTTTCTCCCACTCTCCTATAAGTCCCTTGCGGCCGTACCCCATGCGGCCTTTTTTTATCCCACCCGTTGACACAATCGTTCAGCGCCGGAAGAAATTCACGAGTAAACTCAGCACCAAACTTATAATAATCATTGAAACAATAGGAAAATAAAACCGCGTGCGGCCGGACTCAATACGAATATCCCCCGGCAAACGTCCAAACCAATTAAACAGCCAAGGGGCAAAGTGCATAAGGACACCGACTATCAGCAAAATTATTCCGGTGACGATCAACCAACGGGACATCTCCCCTCCTTCGTATAGCGGCCCATTTAGGGTGCCTATAAACTTCAGGTCTCTTTTATCACTCCTTTTAAGCTTCAAACCCAAATTCCAGGATAGACTCTTTCACAAAGATCGTATAACTGAAAACGCAAAGCGCTTGAGCTCAACTTTTGATACCGCTACCATAAGTGACCAACTGACACTCATTGTCAAGATGAACGAAAAAGAAAATTTTGCCTGCTATAACAAGAGCAGTTTCGATACGCCACTCATTACCGTGGATGCCGCCCTCTTCACTTACCAGGATGGCCACCTTAAGATCTTGCTGGTTGAGCGCTCAAACCAGATGAGTCTGGCATTTGATCATCTGCAAATCATCAATACTGCACACGACCGCCTTATACAAAAGGCCCTTTACAGCATTATCCCCGCCTATGCCCTACCAAAAAAATTCACCCTACCAGAGCTTCAGCAGGTGCATGAAGTGATTATCAGCAAGCCACTACAAAAAAATCCTTTCGCCAGCGTATTGAACAGGCAGACCTTTTGATCGATACCGGCGAAAAACGCACGGAACGGGGCCGCCCAGCCACCCCGTACACTATGCATGCCAATTCAGGAAGACACACGTTTGTACGAAATCTTGAGTTATAGCGCAGAGTAGAATTTATCGAAAACACTAAATATCATGAGTGAGTACACTGAGAAGGATTTTTAAGTGAGTTTCAATGTATTAGACAAAGTAAAAGGTTGCCTGGTGGGGCTCGCCTGTGGTGATGCCGTAGGCACCACACTGGAATTTAAAAGAAAGGGGGAATTCACCCCTATATCCGATATGATGGGTGGGGGGCCATTTGGTTTAGAAAAAGGACAATGGACCGACGACACCTCTATGGCGCTCTGCCTGGCACACAGTTTACTCCTTCAAGAGGGTTTCTGTGCTATCGACCAGATGAATCGCTACTGCAACTGGTATCAATATGGGTATATGAGTTCTACAGGTGTGTGCTTCGATATTGGCGCTACAGTACAATCCGCTTTAATTCGGTACCTGGAAACGGGTAATCCTTTTAGCGGCTCTGTTGCCACCCGCTCATCCGGTAATGGCTCCCTGATGCGGCTAGCACCAGTACCAATTTTTTTCTTATCTTTGCCTTCTGAGGCAATCCATTATTCTGGAGAGAGCTCCAGAACAACCCATGGGTCCACCGAGTGTATTGAGAGTTGTCGATTTTTTTGCGACCTAATCCTTTCTGTGTTCAACGGCACCACTAAAGACAACCTTCTTCACACCTTAGAATACACACCAAACTCTGAGAAGGTTTTTAGTATCGCCAAAGGTGAATTCTTACAGCAAAGTTATGAGGAGCTGACAGGCAGCGGCTACGTAATCGAATCCTTGATATCTGCTCTCTGGTGCTTTTTTAATACCGATAGCTTTCGCGAAGCCATACTGTTAGCCGCAAATATTGGGAATGATGCCGATACAACCGCTGCCATCTGTGGCCAAATAGCTGGAGCTTACTATGGAATCTCTGGAGTCCCTGAAGAATGGCAGCAACAAATATGCTGGTCAGAAGATATTATTTTATTAGCAGAAAATCTTTACAGAACCGGTTTGTTGGTGAGTCCTCAATAGGGCTCTAAGCGCCCCACGCCCTCAATTTATTTAGGGGTACTTTACCTGATGGTAAATAATAGAGCGGTCATTCAATGAAGATTCACGCAAAAGCAAAGAGCCGGCACAAGCCAGCTCTTATTGTAAAGACTGACCTTTCAACTCACTTTCATGGCAAATTCATCGTGCCTCGTTTGATCTTTTGTAGCAGTTCAGCGCCCATACCAAAGGCGATATTCCCCGCACTTTGTTTCTGGGCTTTCATAGTAGCCAGAATGTTCCCTATGGTGTGGCGAGAAACACCATCGCCCGTATCACGCGGATAAATTCTGGCAGAACCCGGTATTCTTTCCATTGATCCGGGCCCCAAAGATATCGATCAATCGCTCTATGGTTTGAGTTACCACCTCGACAGGATCGCCGCTACCCAGGCGAATTACCAAGGTTCCACCATTAAGCTCAACATATTCCTTTAACTCTCCACCCCATATATTTTCAAGGGCATTCCACAGGTCATAGCTGTCACTCACCACCGCCAACAAACGTCCATCCTTGGAAAATTGTTCAAGCATATTGGCATAGGCATCGGCTTCATGCTCCCGGCTCCAGCTCGTCATCGTACTTTGCTCGGCTGCGGGAATTGAAAACCCGGCCATAGGGGTGTGGTAATATAGGGGCGTAGTAATAACGACGCCCAGCCACTATTGTCGCTATGATATCGGTCCCCTGAAAGTTCACCAGATGAGCCAGCCCGCCGATAGCCGCTGTTTCCTCAGTACTTGCAGCGTGAGCACCAAAGTCATGTAGTTTAAATGGGAGTCCCTCCAGGCTATCCGCGGTTTCCTGCAGATATTGCTGGATGAGTTTCTTGCCTTCACGGCTCAGGGTTGCGACCGTTGTCAGGGAACAAACCGCCTTGCTGTATTTTTGCTCCAGTCTGCCCAGAGCAATCACCCTCAAAATTACTGTCTTTAGGACGCCAATGTGTCAACGCAGATTATATCCGGCATGATACTGTTCGAGTTTGTGTGCCATAACTCTGTGTAGGAAGTGTGATTTACGGCCAAAGCGAGAAATTATCTTCCGTGGACTTTTGGAAATATTCTGCTTTTGAGCCAAAATCAATATTCAGGGAACCTCTGAATAATTCTGTAAAACTTTGGCTTTTAGAGCACAATTCGCTCTAAAAGCACCGTCGTATCGGCCTTGAATGCCTCATCTTCTGCGTTTTAGCGGCTTCAAAGGGTTCAGTGAACTTCGTAGCAGTATATGCTTCCCGCAAAGTCATTACGGCATTATTCAGAGCTTCCCTTACTATTACCCCACTATGTGGACCTCACTCAGATCCCAGGTGGTTATCCCCTATTACAAGTCCAAGGAGCCAAAGTGAGAAGGATTTCTATCACCGCGAGCCTGCTACTGGCTTGCGCCGTCAGCTCATTAAACTGCTATGCTGACCCTCACATCTCTCGAGGCGCCATCCCCGTAGAAAACAAGGTAAAAATTAGCCCAGTAGCCGGGCCGATACCCTACCCCTGGGGTCTAGCCCTGTTACCCGATGGCACCCTGATCATTACCCAGCGCGATGGCAAACTCCGCAGCGTCAAAGGTAATCAACTAACCGATGCCGTTGATTTTCCCACCAATGTACTCTTTGAAGGCCAAGGGGGGCTGCTAGATGTTGCCGCCAGTCCTAACTTTGAAAAAGACCAGTTGCTCTATTTCAGTTACTCCACGGGAAATACTGAGAACAATCGCACAGCAATTGGTCGAGGTAAGTGGCAAAACGGGCAGCTGAAGGATTTCGAGGAAATTTTTAAAGCGGCCCAGGGGAAAAAGAATAGTGCGCACTTTGGCTCGCGTCTGGCTTTCCTGCCAGATGGCACTCTGTTGGCCAGTATTGGGGACGGCGGCAACCCACCCCAGGACTTTCTCGATGTCTTTGCTCGCGAACAGGGGCAAAATCTACAGACCCACTTTGGCTCGGTGATCCGTATAAAACCTGACGGCTCAGTACCTGACGATAACCCCTTTATTGGAGTGGATGGTGCCCTTCCAGAAATCTGGAGTTTTGGCCACCGTAACCCTCAGGGATTGGCCATCGATCACGAGAACCAAATTATTTGGTCCTCCGAGCACGGCCCCGCGGCGGGAGACGAGCTAAACCAGTTAAAGAAAGGTGCAAACTTTGGCTGGCCTAGGGTGACCTTTGGTAGGGATTATCGCGATGGCTCCAATATCGCTTTTAAGATAGCCGGCCCGGAATTTGTCTCCCCGTTTCTCGCCTGGATCGATACCCATGCTCCCGGTGGCCTTACCGTTTATACAGGTAAAGCCTTCCCCGAATGGCGCGGTCACCTGCTCTCGGCAGGCCTCGTGAGCCAGGATTTACGCCTTATCAATCCGCAGGGTGATCCCCTTAACACGGAAAGCCGAATTGTGATCGGTGAAAGAGTCAGAGACTCGGAAATCGGCGCAGACGGCACACTTTACGTCATCACGGATGGCCCTCAAGGGCGCCTGCTTCGTATTGATCCCGCTCAATAAACGCTTTCGCCAGCGGAGTCGCTGCGGTCTAGGTGGGGGCCGCAGTGAATCGCTCACCTTTACAAAAGACCGCTTCAAATGAGCACTTATTGTGTAATACCCAACCGCTTTTCATCCGATACAAAGCCACCATAGAATGGCCAGTAACGAAAACAACAAGGTATCCAACCATGCGATTAGCCCAGGCCCTGGCGGCAGCACTCCTCGCCGCCACCTCCTTCAGCACCCAGGCAGTAACGCTGATCCACAACTTTTCCGGTTACCAGACTACCGAAAAAGCGCTGATTCAGTTCAGCGCCATGGCCTTTGACCAAGGAAAAGTGCTCGCAACCGGCAGCATCAAGGATCTGGCCCACAAGTATCCCCACGCGGAAAAAGTAGATGCCAAAGGTAAAACCTTGCTACCCGGCCTCATCGATGCCCACGGGCATATGCTCGGCCTAGGGCAGCTCAACACTGTATTAGATTTACGCGATCAATCCCTTCAAGGCGCCCTGAATGCGATTAAAGACCACGCTCAAGGGCTGGATCCCAACGAATGGCTACTCGGGCGCGGCTGGAACCAGGTAACCTGGCCGGACAGACGGTTTCCCACCAGCGCCCAACTCGACGCCCTCGAAATAGATCACCCCATCTGGCTGCGCCGGGTAGATGGTCACGCGGGCTGGGCTAATTCCAAAGCCCTGCAACTCGCCGGTATTGATAAAAATACCCAGGTCCCGGAAGGCGGAGAGATCGTACGAGATACCCACGGCAACCCCAGCGGAATTTTGGTCGACAACGCCATGGACCTGATGCAGAAAGCCATCCCCTCCCCCACATTGGCACAGGAAAAAAAATCGCTACAAAACGCCTTTCGTACAGCACTTTCCCTCGGCCTCACCAGTGTCCACGATGCGGGCATTACCGAGAAAACTCTCAATGTCTACCGTGAGCTGGCCAGGCAAAAAGCGATTCCCATGCGTGTGTACCCCATGCTCTCAGTGGATAGCCACAACTACACTAAATTGCTCAATGCTGGCCATATTGGTAGCCCCAGCGAACGACTCTATATGCGCAGTATTAAGCTCTCCGCCGACGGCGCCCTGGGTAGCCGCGGTGCAGCGTTATTGGAGCCCTACCATGATCGCCCAAAGGAAAAAGGGCTATTACTCTATCCTGAAGACAAAATGTTGACCTTACTCAAACTGGCCACCGACAATAACTTCCAAGTCAACGTGCATGCCATCGGCGACAGAGCCAACCAGATCGTACTCAATCACCTCGAGACGCTGAACGAAGAGAAAAGCCAGAAACAGCACCGTCATCGCGTAGAGCATGCCCAGGTGATTGAGGTAATGGATATCCCCCGCTTTAGCCAGCTCAATCTGATTGCCTCCATGCAGCCCACCCACGCCACCAGTGACAAAAATATGGCCGGTGATCGCCTGGGTGAAAAACGTCTAATCGGCGCCTATGCCTGGCAAACACTGCTAGACCAGGGGACACCCATCGCCGCCGGTTCCGACTTCCCGGTAGAACCGGCCAACCCCATGTTCGGCCTCCACGCGGCTGTCACCCGGCGCGACCGCCAGGGTAAACCCAGTGAAGGCTGGCGCATTGAAGAAGCCATGACTCCGGAGCAAGCCCTGCGTGCATTCACCCTGGACGCCGCCTACGCCAGCCACCAGGAGAAAGTAATCGGCAACCTACAGCCGGGGAAATTCGCTGACTTCATTTTGCTGGATAAGAATATTTTTGAAATTGACCCGCAGGAAATTTGGCAGGTACAGGTTTTGGAGACTTGGGTTGCAGGGAAAAGGGTTTACCGGAAACCCTTATAATTGACTTGCTCCATTTTACCCTTTGAACGTCTCTAAAGGTATTGGCAAAGCCGGCTTACAAGCAGATACTATCGCCCTCAAAGAAGCCCCAAAATTTGCCGGCAACATCCTTGCAGGAATGGAAGCAAGTGAAAGTTAGTAGACTCGTGGGACTTTGTACTGACGCTTGTTTAACCCCAAGGTTTATAGCAATCCATTCCTATGCGATCTACATTCGGCCTTGCCGCCTCTGAGCAAGGCCGTACTATCATTACTGGACTTTCAGAGGTTTCACAGCGTTATTCAGAGGCTCCCACGGTACTTTTGTAACCCCAGTTCTCGAAAAAAATTATCTATAGATCTACCTCTAAATACAATTTAGACGTTGGAAACATGAATTAAAGACGTTTACTGATAGGAAAAGAATATAGCTTTCATTAGCAACTCATAGCTAATGGAGGTCAGTTTGAGTTACCGATACTTTCGAATCCCTCAAACGAAAAATGCGATTAAGCAATATTATGCTTTTCTAGAGAGCAAACCGGATATTTATGTCAAAATTCGAGCAGTGCAAAGATCAAAAAATTTACCACATGCATGGAAAGACTCTTTTCGCTGCTTTGAAAGAACATGGAAATGCCACCGTAAAAAACAATGGATAGAGGAGTTCCTAGCCTTAATAATGCCATCGTCAACGATACGGAAACTCTTCTTGAGGTTTTGCATTGATTTTGTTAGCTACCTTAAAGCCAGGCACTTTCTAGACATACGTTACCCCTCTAATAAACAGTTACAACAATCTACAATTGGAGATATATTGAAAATTATCACTAGAGATCAACTTATCGATTTCGCAAACAACGGCAACAAGGTGAAGTACCTTTATTTCTGGGGTCATCAGGAAAATGGAAGCAAAGTAACAAAACGCTGCTTTAGCCAGTGGTATAACTCCACCTTCGAAAAAGATGGAAATCAGTATATTACTGCTGAGCACTATATGATGTACCACAAAGCTAAACTATTTGGGGATAGCAACGCGTGTAAGAAAGTGCTCACTTCGACCACCCCAAATGAAGCCAAGAGAATTGGGCGACAGGTCATTGGCTTCAAACAGGAAATCTGGGAAGAGAAACGCTTCGAAATTGTAGTAAATGCCAACCTAGCTAAGTTCTCCCAAAATCCAGCACTAAAGGAATTTTTGCTCAACACAGGAAACCGAGTCTTAGTGGAAGCCAGCCCCGTAGATACAATTTGGGGTATTGGCCTGGCGCAAGATGATTTATCAGCACAAGATCCCAACACCTGGAGAGGTCTTAATCTTTTGGGGTTTGCACTTATGGAGGTGAGAGCCTTACTTGCTTGTGATCAAGCTTAGAAGAGCGCCCCGCTAAGCTTGACCACAACAATAGATTCGCACACCTCTTCCAATCAATTTTTATAACGGCCGCTTTTATCTAGAACTTATAGATAACTTGAGGCCGGGAACACTGCTGCTAATTACTCTAATATTATCACTTCCTGCCTCACTCAACGACACGCTTTAGCTTGCGATCTCCTCCCAACAATAAACCATGTATAGTTAGAAATTAAATAACAGAGAATTTCTTTGAAAATATTGACCAGATTCCAACAGGAGAACCCTTCGAGAGGGTTTTCAAAGACAAGTTTATCAATACAGAATCGACAAAATCATCAATCGATTAAGGCACTGCTCACTCTTTAAATATTGCTAATAGAAATGGAAGACAGCGGCATACTTGTCGTTAACCTTCGCTATCTTCTAGGACTTTCAACATTGTCGCTTCAGTCAATATTGAATCTCAGAAACTCAAGTTCTCAACCCTGCCATAGTGACGTTAAACAACATGCCCGCTGGGGAGTGAGCTTTTAGTTACTATTTGGGGGGTGGTTATAGCGAAACATTAAAGACGCACATAGCTTGTCAAGTTTTTCATTTCGCCCCAAAGTAAAACAGGCAGAAGAATTACTAAACATTAAAAAATCTTCTGCCTGTGAATTACCTAGCAATCTAAATGTTAATAATCAACACTTAACCAGATATTTTTAAAACCTGTATAACCTTGAACGGTCACATACCAAATACCGGCCTTTGGCGCATTCACTTCAATAGATTCATAGCTACTCCAACGATCAGAAACGTAGTCCGCATTATTTTCTGAAGCCTGCTCACCAAATTTAATATACAGATCTGCGTCACCGCTGGAATCAACCAATGATAAACCTGTTTTTACGGAAAGCTTAGCTGCACCTTCAGGCACCTGTAACATAAAAATTTGCTCATCACCGGCTTTACCATCCAAGTCCCTCACTGTTTCACCGGCGATCAGATACTCAGATGGTAATTCACTATAAGCACCAACTAAAGTGACTTGATCAAAATCTGTATAGCCCAGGAGCATGATATGCCATACGCCTGCTTTAGGATTGGCGATTGTAACTGCCTCCTCATTACCCTCCAAATACGGACGGTAGTCATACACTGATTTTGTCGGTTTACTGCCAAAGCGCACATAAAGATCAGCATCTCCGCTACCACCACGCATTTCAAACTGTAAATCAGCGGCATTTTCTGGAACAGTTATTGTGTAATACAGTGCTTCACCAGCACCGGCTCCCAGCCCGTTAATCGGGGCTTGGTTAATGAGCTCATTAGCAGGTTCGCCCTTTAAATCCACCGCAGCAGTTAGATTTACTCCTTCAAAAGAGCGCTCAATGGGTGACAATAATACATACCAACGACCTGAATTAGGTAATGTGATCTGTATATTTTCGTTATTGCCGGCATTCTCAGATTTGAAATCAAAATCCATGACGCTAGGTTCTCGATCAAAGGCGACATAAACATTCATTTCTCCACTTGTCTCATTCTCTACTTCTGACTCCTCAGTTAGAACAGTCAGCTTTTGAGTACCTTCTGGAACATCAATATGAAAGATTTTTTCACCTTTACCCCTCAAGTCGACTCTTGGCTTACCAGAAATAAGTATTTGCTCAGCTTCTGCATCACAAACAAATGACCCACCACCTTTAACCGGATTGTATTGAATACCACCTTCCTCAAGCACGCCATTAATAAATGTGAGTATTTCACAGGAGTAAATATCCAGCAGGTTATTGGTAGCATCCACATTACTAAGGAAAGGCTTATTTATCACCCATGAAAACTGAGCGGATGCCAAATAATTACCAGAAACATTTAACGTTTCCAGGCGTTTTGGCAGCTCTGCGATTTGCGTCAAATTTTCATTGGCCGCAGTCAAGTGTTTTAGATATCTAAATAGATGAACCCCCTCTAAAGACTGGATTTTACCATTCCCGGGAGTACGGATTTCTTCAACTTCAGCTGCCTCTAGGCTGCTAATCTCGCCATTCCCGTCCATATCGAAAAATGTCAATAAATAAGACTTAAATGCCGGGTCTGGGATATTGATATTCACAGTGCCGTAGTGAGAGGCCGCGCCGACTTGATCACCACCACCCAAATCAACACGTTGCGCCATAACATCGGAGAAGTGCTCATAACCCGATTTTGGAACAATAGTCGCTTGCCCATTGACCGTATAGGCGTGAGAGGGATAGTGCATCACTGACAAGAAGTCATATTCACTATAATTATGCGATTGACGAATATCAAAATTGTAGATATAAGCTGGCTTAATATTCTCCTCAACAATATCTACGTATTTATCGCGATCCGAACGCTGCTGCTCATGCCTCATACCAATTGCATGGCCCAACTCATGAACAATAATATATTTACTATCCCAGTCGCTCAGGCTGAAAAATTGCCCACCACCGGACATTCCAACCATAGAACGGTTTTCACTACCATTTCGCACATAGATGTAATCCGTCTGATCTGTGCGCTGAACAAACTGCAAATCTGCAATCTCTTCCCAAACCTTGGTGGCATCAACAAAATTTTGTTGATTTTCTTCTGTTACACCCTCATAAAAATCATAATATACAATACCGTTTGGCCATTTGTTCGCCGATATTTCAAAAGCCGACATAATGCCTACTTGTTCAGGATTCTGCTGAATCAACTCCAGCATATCGCCTGTCAACTGGTAGAGTTTTCCATCAACAATCACTCTCTTCGCGGTAAATTGCTCTTCCAGTTGAGCAAATTCAAACGCGGTAAAGTTTGGAGTCATTGAAGTTTCTACCTGACTCGAAGCCATCGTTGAATGACCCATCAAAGCCAACGCTGTGGAAACTCCCAGCACTGCATCGGTTATTTTTTTCATTTTCATGTTCCTTCTCTGAAAATTCACGATTTATAACCAAACCTGGTGTTCAAGGCTTTAAAAAGCAGCGCCCCAATTGATTTATATCAAAAAAATCTGATCAAAGAGAGGGAGCGCCGCCGCGGGCAAGAATACAGCCATTGCGTTTTCTAGTCGACAAGAGATAACCTTTTCTTCAAAAACATACTGGACAGGGTGGCGCTCTTCGCCCCACACCGAATAAAAAGCAAACACTTTCAAGAAATTATTCTATAAGTGATATGAAATTCGTATTTGCGAAACCATAAGCAGCCCCTCTCGCAACTAACTCAGGAAGCCTTGACAAAAAATTACAGAAAGAAGACAACCGAAACAAAAGTGCCAATTACCATCATGGATCCTAAGAACCAATCACACATCAACTTATTATTGGAAACCTAATGGGAAACATAGCCACCCTCATATGACGCCAGTGTAAATAGAGGTTCTCATCGCCCGACATTACAATCCCAGCGCAATAGACCGAAAAAAAGAATAACTAAAACCACCACAAATAACTTACAAAAACGAATTCTATAACTACTTCAATTTTTTAGACGGCTAGACGCACATTACCCCTACCTTCTTTAACATTGGGGCAGGTTGATCTAAAAGTGATTACTTTGGGGGGGGGGTTCCACAGTGGAATTCGGCACAAGGAAGGTTCTCTACCAGATTAACAAATTATGACTTTGAAATCTGTTAAAGTTTAAAAATCAATGGTTTTACGAAAGTAAGGTATCACACATATTTTCGTGGCATGGGAACACCTGAATTCAGAGCGAAATTTTTCCATCGCCAAACCGAGCCTGCGCAAAGGATAGAAACAAGGCTCATCATGAATATGACACACATCAAATCTGCAAAAAATGGAACCTTTAAGGCAACCCCCTTTTTTATGCAAGATATAGTAAGTGCCTATCTACCCAGACGGATTATGGGCTCAGCTTACATCCATATCGAAAACAAAATATATAAAATCAGCTTTAAAAAACTTTGAAACATTAAATTATCGACTTACCCAAAACGATGATTAGGTATTTAGCCAAACACCCGGAAAAGTAATCACTGATGCTGATCCTTCCTCATTCGACTTAACAAGTCGGCCATCTAAGGTTTGTGCCATTGATATCGACCAGTGCTATAGCTTCTATAAAATTACAGCCCGTAGCGAGTTCGAGTAAGCTTTCCTTGTTGATTATTCGCTCACCCATCTAAGAATATTAGAAAAGCCCTCTAATATTTTTGTGAGACTCAAAGACGTTGGATCTTGGGGTAGTATGCCGCGAATGGCCTCAACGCACTGCCCTATGGCTTAGAAACCGTTTCACCTATCGCTCTCTCCCCAGACAGAACCCTCTGCAATGGCTCCAGCTGTGGTTCGATGTTTTTCCACTGACCCTTGCTGCAGTGGTAACCCGGTTGGCGCACCCACTCTTCCAAATCCTCAACTATGAATTCATATAGTATACGTAGCACTTTGCCTGGTAGAATCTTACCTCATTGATCCAGTTGTATTCACCCAGCTGCTCCAGGCCATAGGGTGACGGCAGGCATCATCGGGTTCTATAAGTCGTGCCAATCAAACTAAAAGAATTCGGCATACATGCATCAGAGTTGTCCGAGTGGGGACGGAGCTATGGCCTTCTAGGCAGCGATCCCAAAGACACACCAACCGCGCTCCTAATACGCGAAATGATCAATGCCTTCAATACATTGCCCTGCTTGAGTCAATCACAAGCTGAGTAGCAGAGTTAGCACTCGATATCCTCATCAGAATAAATGAAGTGAACTAGCCAATGTTGCCGATTGCCAATTGAAAGATCACTACAGGGCCTAGATTGCCCAACCAAGTACAATACCGAGGTATAACTCACGGATAAAGCGGAAGCAATAAAGAACCACCCGTATGGGGCTTGATCAGACGATAAAATTGATGAAAATACATTATTTAGAAGTGCCCTAAAATAATGGCGGGAGATTTTTCTTCACCCCTTGCCCCAGACCTGAGGCTTACACAATGCAAACGCAGAAGGATATTCTGCCACCAGCCGTTTTCTTTTTGTACTTCTAGCTGAGTAGATGAGCACAGAATTATGCGTACCTGAAGATCTTTTAATTTTATGGAGCCTTTATGAACGAACAAGCCACCAAAAAAATAGAATCACTCCTTATGGAGTGGGCCGAGTCTACCCGACATGATAAAAAGGACAGTATTTTAAATAATCATTTGCCAAATGCCGTAATTTTCGACGTACTTGCTCCAATGCAATACCAAAGCACTGAGGCTTATAGAAAAAGTTTTGATGAATGGCAACCGCCTTTTGAAACCCCCTCACTGTTCGAATTGAAGGAGCTGAGAATTACTTCAGGAGAGGAGGTTGGTTTTGCTCATTGCCTTATAAGCTGTGGCGGTACTTTACCCGATGGCAAAAAGATTCGAGATACTGTGCGGGCCACTTTTTGTTTCAATAAAGTGGACGAAACATGGCATGTTGCCCATCACCACATTTCCACACCAGCCAAAACAGGTAATTAACACACGAAACAAACGACTACGGCTCTGCGCCAAATGTTTAAGCGGATGTGTACTCAGCCAAGCTACCCAATAAATAAATGACGGAAGATCAACGCATTGGGATCTTAGTTAATGGATAAACAAACTAAATCCCAGTACCGAGTTCCTAGCCTGTCACTGTTAACTGAGAGAATCAGGTAGAAACCGTAAGGTAAAAGTGCCGTATTTAATAGGTAAGTAAGTTTCTTAGCCCTCGCGCAAAGGCAATCTTTCGCACTCAACCTGGAGTGAAAATTACCCGCCATTCTTCACTTAGATCTACTGATAGTGTCATTCTGACAGGGCTCAGACACTAAAAAAGCCGCATCCAAAGATGCGGCTTTTCGAGAACCAATTATTGGATCAATAATTTAGTTCTTAGCGGCAACACTACTCTCTTTCTTCTCGGGAATCGGGAAGCCACGATCGCGCATTAGTGCTTCGATATTAGCATCTCGACCGCGGAAAGCACGGTAGGCATCGGCGGGGTCCACGGCATTGCGCGGGGCAAACAGGTGTTTCACCAGTTTTGCGGCCACGTTCTTATCGTAGAAACCACCCTTGGACTCCGCAAAAGCTTCAGAGGCGTCAGAGGTCAGCACGTCGGCCCACATGTAGCCGTAATAACCGGCTGAATAACCTTCACCAGAGAAGATATGGCCAAAGTGCGGAGTACGGTGACGCATTACCAGCTCTTTAGGCATACCCAGTTTTTCCAGGGTTTCGCGCTCGAATTTATCCGGATCAATACCTTTCGGATCGACAGTGTGGAATTTCAGATCGATCAGAGCAGAAGCCAGGTACTCGGTGGTGGCAAAGCCCTGATTGAACTTGGCCGCCTTCTTGATCTTGGCAACCAGATCTGCTGGGATCGGCTCACCAGTTTTGTAATGCACCAAGTAGTTATCGATCACCGCATCGGTAGACAACCAGCGCTCCAACAACTGGGATTGGAATTCGGTGTAGTCACGCACACCGCTATTCAGGGTTGGGTAGGTCACATTGGAGGCCAGGAAGTGCAGCGCGTGCCCAAACTCGTGGAAGAAGGTCTCCGCATCATCCCAGCTCACCAATACAGGCTCGCCCGGTGCACCCTTGATAAAGTTGGAATTGTTAGAAGAAAGTACGTTCTTCTTACCATCAAAGGTGGAATGGTCGCGGTACATGGTGGCCCAGGCCCCGGAACGCTTGCCGGCGCGGGCGAATGGATCCAGGTACCAGAGGCCGATGTGCTCGCCACTGGTTTTATCGGTCACTTCCCAGACTTTAACGTCTTCGTGGAATACCGGTACTGAACCTTCTTTCACTGGAGTGAATTCGAAGTTGAACAGTTCACCAGCTACGTAAAACATAGCTTCGCGCAGGTTATCAAGCTGCAGATACTGCTTTACTTCATCGGAGTTTAGGTCGTACTTGTCTTTGCGCACTTTTTCCGCGTAGTAGCGGTAGTCCCAAGGCTCAATGGTGATATTGGCTTTCTCGGCATCCGCCACAGCCTGCATATCCGCCACCTCTTCCTTCACGCGGGCAACCGCGGCAGGCCATACCGCCTCCATCAGCTCCATAGCACGCTCAGGGGTTTTTGCCATGCGATCCTGCAAGCGCCATTGGGCGTAATTATCGAAACCCTGCAGACCCACACGCTCATCGCGCAACGTCAGAATTTCGGCAATGAGTGCATTGTTATCGTGCTCATCACCATTGTCACCACGGCTGTAATAATTGGTCCAAACCTGCTTGCGCAGCTCGCGATTGTCCGAGTACGTCAGGAAGGGATCCATGGAGGAACGGCTATTGGTAATTGCGTACTTACCTTTCTCGCCTTTCTCTTCCGCCATCGCCGCCGCAGCAGCGACAAAGGAGTCCGGTAGACCAGCCAGCTGCTCTTTACTCAGGAAGATATCGTAACCTTCCTCATCCGCCAGCACATTGTTAGAGAACGTGGTGTAAAGCTCTGCCAGACGCTTATTGATCTCGGCGTAGCGCTCCTTGGCTTCACCCTCCAGGGTGGCGCCACTCGTGGAGAATTGGGTGTAGATCAGGTCAACAACACGCTTTTGCTCTGCATCCAGATCCATGGAGTCGCGCTGGTCGTAAATCGCCTTGATACGCTTGAACAGTGCTTTGTTTTGATAAATCTTGGACTCGTAATCCGCCCAGATAGAAGCCAGCTCCTGCTGAACCTTGCGGAACTCTGGGGAGGACATGTTGGCGGCCCAGATCCCATAATAAGCTGTTGCACGACCCAGCTCTGCACCACTGCGCTCCATAGGCACAATGGTGTTGGCAAAAGTAGGCTTAGCGGAGTCAGCAGCAATCGCTTTGAGTTCAGCCAGGCTCATCTCAATGCCCTTCTCAATCGCGGGCTTGAGATCCTCCAACTCCATCTTGTCAAACGCAGGCACACCGCCATAGGGACCGATCCAATCGGCCAGCAAAAGGTTATCTGACTGTTGGGCCATGGCGTTCTTGGACTGTTCAGCCTTTACCGAATCCTTCACATTCTCGTCCTTCTGTGCCTTCTCGCCACAGCCGGAAGCGGCCAGGGCCGCAGCAATGGAAAGTGCGATCATTGTCCGACGCATTCGCTATCTCCTTCTAAGATAGAGTCTTGTAGTAGTTTTAAGAGCCGGAGTTTACCTCTGTTGGCCTTTCCCGGCCAATCCTCCTGCCGCAGCGCCCAGGGGCTACGTTCAAGCGAGTGATTTTTGCGACAACTTACCTCTAAGCGGGAAAGGGCGCAGATAGATGACAAGAGACGCCGATATTGATAACAAACACCTCAATGGTTTAGATAATGAACGAAAATTCACCGAGAAAGATAGATGAAGCTAGAGATGCCCCACTGCCCATGACCCATGACGGCACACTGCAACCAGCTGACAACACCAAAGTGCGTCGACAGACTATGCCACTAGCAACCCAGTTTTGAGCATTTACAGCGAGCCAAAAAAATAAAAACCCAAAAAAACCTAAAATACTGAAATTTTATTTCACGTATCATCAAAATCAAATATCGATACTCTATAATTTCTGCTCACTCGTCCCCAGCTAACTAGGCAATATCGCCTAAGGAGAGTGCGTAAATAGAAATAAAGGTGTTTGCTTGATCAAGACAAAATTCCCTACAGGATCTACCCATTATCGGAGAACACCCTCCTATTATTATGGGTAACAACCTGCAAATAACACTAAGCCGACACTTTTCCGCCAGACAGTGGCCACTCAAAGCTCACAGAAAAGCAAAGTAACTGAGCGTGTTATTCAACCTAATATCCTTTTGTCTATCACGGAAGTTGAGATTTTGAAAGAAGCTACTAGAATCGCTTCAATAGAAAACCTCACGCCCTAGATTGCCAACCTAACCGACACACAACTTCCTCTCACTATATTTAATATCAAAAAGAAAACCAATAAGTGAAACATCCCGCTAGGATGTTAACCGGTATAAAACCATATCACACACGCAAACCAAGCCGAATATTTCTATGAAACTTTACTTCTCACCTTTCGCGTGTTCTCTCGCCGCTCGCATTGCAATTTATGAGGCCAAACTAGATTGTGAGTTTGTGCGAGTCAACTTAAATAAAAAGGTCACTGAATCTGGAATAGACTTCTGGACCATCACAGACAAAGGAAAGGTTTCAGCCTTAGCTCTGGATAGTGGTCGCGTTCTCACTGAAAACTTTGCAGTTTTACAATACATAGCCGATCAAGCGGCGCCAGGGTCATTAATTCCCGTAGAAGATCGGGAAGATCGATACGAGGTCATCTCATGGTTAAGCTTTGTCACATCAGAAATACATAAAATGGGGGTTTACCCCCTAGCCTCCCCACATTTTTCCAATGAAATGAAAGCTATCACCAATGAACTTGTACAACGACAACTCACACTAGTTACGCCACATTGCAAAATAGAGACTATCTTTCTGGAAATTTTAGTATCGCCGATGTCTATCTATTCTGGGCGCTGACACTCTTACCGAAACTGGGTTTTCCATTGCCTGAAGCGCTTAAGGTCCTGCCAGTTTATCAAGAGAGGCTAAACAAGCGCCCAGCCTTTCGAAAGGCCCTTGATGAAGAAGTAGCATTAGCCGTCAAGTAATCCCACCCGATAGGGAAACTCACAACCTTAATAGTCCCATACCCACTCTTCTAGCTTACCCCCTGAAATCGGGTATTTTACAGCAGGTGCCGCAACCTGGCCGGCCCACCTGCTTCGACCAGATAAACACCTCAAGTCCTGTAAATTCCGCTGGCAAGGCATTAAACATGAATACCACAGGTATAAACCTGTCGAACATTAAAAAATGTATGCATACTGATATCAAAATTCAATGAAAGGCTCCCTAAAATGACAATATTCGACACTGTGAAAATCCCTGATACAGACTTATGCAAAATGACTTTGAAATTCGTTCAGGGTAATCATGATACTTTTCTACTAAATCATGTAATGAGAACCTATTTCTTTGGAGCATGCGCTGGACAAGCAGCTTCGGCAAAAATTGATCTGGAAATGCTTTTTCTAGGATCTACCCTTCACGATCTAGGCCTGGTGAAACCATATGTGAAAGATAAAAGATTTGAAGTCGATGGGGCAAATGGCGCCGCAGCTTTTCTTCATGAAAAGGGGTACCCAGAAGAAAAGATAGAAGTGATATGGGATGCAATTGCGTTGCATTCAACATTAGAAATTGCTCAACATAAAAGACCTGAAATCGCTCTGGTACAGTTCGGAGCAGGGATAGATATTGGTGCTATCCCAATAGATTCAATTGACAGCAAAACGATCGATGAAATAATTGATCAGTACCCGCGGGTCAAGTTTACGGAGCTAATGTTAAAACGCATAAGCGATGTAACATCAAAAAAACCTGAAACAACCATGTTCAACTTCACTGCTGACATCGCTGAGCGCTACAACAAGGAGTTTAAAAGAACTAACTTTTGTGACCTTATGCACAATTCAGATTTCTCTGAATAATCATTCCTCTATCGTATAGCACATTGGTGAAATGACAATAGAAGAGTCCCCGCCCCCAGGAAAAACCCCATCAAATTGAAATACTGTTAAAAACAGCCAAACAGCTTGTATTGGTGATCTCACTCCATCATCACCTACATGAGTTTCTGCTTCATACACCAAGTTGCGTTGTATGAGATACCCAAATGACTTGGTAACTCCATACAAGAGATGCCTTTTCATCCTGGGTGATAAGAAAAATACCAAGGAACCAAGTTATAAGGGGTAACTTAGTGGAATCGAAGATCGTACGGGAAGTAATCGACGTCTGGCGCCGACAACGATTACATCATTTGAGCTTTCGGTGAGAGAGATCACAATCCTTGCCATGCCAACAGTGAGGACAAGAAAATCCATTTGCCCAACGACTTTGGCATAGAGCCGCGGTACCATTTACGTACTTTATTCTGAATTCTGATCCAGAAGTAGAGGCCTTTAATAGGGGCAACTATAGTAGTCCCATGATAACTGTGAAAAGCCTCCTTTCCCCAAAATATCTTTTCTCCCTTTGTACATAGAGTAAATTTTTAGATTTTGTTGAAACGCTTTGTGTACATAATCAGGTAGTTTAATAAATTTTCCTTCTCGAATACTCCAGCAATACATTGCTTCATCATTATAGATAGCAAAGTGATAATTCCGCTTTCTTGCGCTGGCCACTCCACCTCCAACCTCTTGTGAAGGTATATATAATTCAAAGTATACGGCCTGCTTTATTACTTCTTTCAAATCTATACAATCAAAAGAGGTGATAAAATATGCAGCCTCGGATCTTTTATGCGGAGCAATGATGCAATAATTATTTTCACCTAAGGAACCTCTGAATAATTCCGAGCCAATTTGGTAGTATTCAGAGGTTCCTTAGGAAAAAAACAAAAACACCATTTAACGTTTAAAACCCTTAATAGAATATATCAGAGGAATGTCCTGCTCTTTGTGAGAAAGGTAAAATCGACCTTTTTCTCGCTCCTCCATCCCATCAAAACAATTATACGGGCTAAAAGGGTACTCTTTAAAATGAGTGATATGTATACCAGCATTGAGTAAGGCTCCAATCACATCGCTAATTGGATACACCCATGTAACGATCGTTAATCTTTCTCCCGAATCATTCTCGGTATAGGTGCCCTCCTCTTCGATATCCGGTTTCGAGTTATGGAAGTAGCTATAGCCCAAAAAGATATCAATAAAAGGGTGAAACTCTGCCATATAAAAAGTACCGCCCGATTTCAAACTACGCGATACTACATCCGCCCATTTTTGGATATCTGGCAACCAGCAGAGAACCCCATAAGAGGTAAATACAATATCATACTGGTCCTGTGTACTTTCACCAAAACCATATAGATCAGAACAAATAAAATGTCCTTGTAAACCCAATGCCTCTGAGAGTGACTTGGCTTTTTCAATGGCAACTGATGAGAAATCAACGCCTGTAACCCTAGCCCCCAACCTCGCCCAAGACAAAGTATCCAATCCAAAATGACACTGTAAATGAAGTAAACTTTTACCAGCAACATCACCCAGCTCACTTAATTCAATCTCCTTAAGTGCACTCTTTCCTTCTAGAAATCCATTAACGTCGTAGAACGTTGAATCTACATGTATTTTTGTACGCTTATCCCACAAATCTCTATTTACCGTTAAATAATCCATATTTTTATCTTACAAAATTATCATTCTTGCCTTTTCTAAAATATTACGTTGATAGCCTGATCACAAAACCTTCACCATTATAATGGTCAACCCGGAAATACAATACTAGATATACTAATCAAATCTTACTAGTCGTTGATTTATGTAAACTTTAACCGGAGTTAAATATAAAGTGAATCATTATCTATAATTTTTTCACGTTAAAAGCTATTAATGTTGTGTGTTACAGTCGCGGCAAAGGATTAGCCCCAACTACGACCAACCATGCCTAACTTCTACAACCGTCAAATCCTACAGTAACACCACCAATCAATTAGAAGCTGACTAGAAATTTCTCCGATCAGGATTCTTAACCTTGATGCCCCCATATGTAAAATACAGGCATATCCTTCTGTCACATCGGCAAAAATTGTATAATTGTCATGATCAAAGCAGGATTTTAGCCCATGGTTTCATTGAGTGATCTCCCCAGAAGAAAAGACACCGAACCCGACCGCAAGTTTATTGAAGCCCTGGCCCGTGGCCTGGATGTACTCAGAGCATTTCAGCCCGGCGATGGTTTTCTGGGCAACCTCGAGATTGCCCAACGTACTGGACTACCCCGTTCCAGTATCTCACGAGTGACTTACACACTCACCAAGCTGGGCTATTTGACCTATTCTGAGAGACTGGAAAAGTATCAACTGGGTAGCGGAGTACTGGCTTTGGGTTACGCCTTTGTCTCCAATCTTACTATCCGTCAAGTCGCCAAGCCTTTGATGCAGGACTTGGCCAACACTACGGGTACTGCGGTGGGATTGTCTGACCGCGACCGGCTCGATATGATTTTTGTTGAATTTTCTGCACCCGCCAATGTCACCGCTTTTCGCCATGAAATTGGGAATCGGGTGGCTATGGCTACCAGTGGCACTGGCCGAGCTTATCTGGCCGCACTTCCCCAGGAAGAACGCGAATATTTTTACCCATATCTTGAGAAAAAAGCCGTGGCGGACTGGCCGAAAACCAAAGCCGGTATTGAAGAGGCAGTAATAAGTTACCAGCAACGTGGTTTCTGCTGTTCTTTTGGCGACTGGAATCGCGATGTAAATGGAATCGCAGTTCCTTTACAACTAAGCCAAGGACATATCTACACGTTTAATGCCGGTGGCCCCGCCTTCCGGCTCAATCCAGAATTTCTCGAAAACGAAGTCGCCCCCTTATTAAAAAACATGGTCAGCAATATTAAGACGATGTTGATTCGCCTCTAAAATACTCTGAGGTTCACAGCCAAAAATCTTCTACCAACCTTCAGCTGTGAACCCTCGAATTAGTGCTCGGCAAACCGCAAGGTGTGGAAATCTGTACTGCCAAAAAGGTACTGAATTGTTGTCAAGCGTTTAAAGAAGTGGCTTACATCCAATTCTTCAGTTACACCGATTCCACCATGTATCTGTATGGCCTCCTGACCAATTAGCCTAGCGGCCTTACCAATACGGCTTTTCGCAGCGGAGACAGCTTTAGGCGCTGCACCCTTGTTACTATCCCATTGCAAGACTGCCATTAACAAAATTGATCGAGCCTGTTCATACTCTGTGAACATATCCACCATTCGATGCTGTAACGCCTGGAATTTACCAATAGCAACACCAAACTGTTCTCGAGTTTTTGTGTACTCCACAGTTTTCTTATAAATTTTTTCCATTGCGCCCACAGCCTCTGCGCAGAGCGCTAGTGTGGCTCGATCGATAGATTTTTCAATTGCAGGTAAGGCCGTACCCTCAACACCTATCCGATTTGCCTCAGGGACTTTCACATTTTTAAATTTCACTTCCGCTGCACGGTGCCCATCTACGGTACGGTAACATTGGCGAGAAACACCCTCACTATCGGCATCCACCATTAAAAGGGTAACACCTTCTCGGTCATACTGGACTCCACTGGTACGCACGGTAACCAGCAATTTATCTGCAGCCTCAGCATTGAGGACAACCGCCTTGTGGCCATTCAGGATGTAAGCGTCACCTTCTTTTTTCGCGTTGGTTGTAATGTCTGCAAGGTTGTATCGGCTCTGGGATTCGGCAAAGGCAAAAGCCAGCTGCAACTGTCCCTCCATTAATAGACCTAACAACTCCCTTTTCTGTGCCTCACTGGCACTATCGGCAATCAGCCCACCACTCAAAACCGCAGTCGCCAAGAAGGGCTCCACCACCAATCCACGGCCAAATTCTTCCATTAGAACCATCAGGTCTACAGCAGAGCCACCCAAGCCACCATCCTGTTCGTTAAAAGGCACCATGAGCCAGCCCAGCTCGGCAAACAACCGCCAGTTTTCCAGGCTAAAGCCTGTATCACTGCTCACCAATTTACAACGACGATGAAAGTCATAATCCTGTTGAACAAACTTACTAACACTGCTTTGTAGCATTTGCTGCTCTTCACTATAGGAAAAGTCCATTGTTCCAATCCTCATCAGATGCAAAATTTACAGGCCAAGCACCCATTTGCTAATAATATTTTTCTGGATCTCATTACTACCGCCGTAAATTGATGCTTTGCGGTTATTTATATATCGTGGCGTACTACTGGTAATGAGTCCGGGACCGACCATTTCTCCGTCAAAATCACTTTTAAACTGATCCTTTACAAATGGCATTCCATAGTAACCAGCAATTTCCACATAGAGCTCATCTAGACGCTGAGCCACCTCAGTTCCTTTTATTTTCAGGATTGAAGATTCCGCACCCGGAGCATTACCGGTACTGATGGCCGCAAGTGTGCGTAATTCGGTGAACTCTAAAGCCAGTAACTCTATTTCAACTTCAGCAACTTTTTGTGCAAAAACGGTGTTATCTAGCAGATTAGTGCCGCTATCGCCTGTTTCTTTTGCCACGCTTTTTAAATTTTGTAAGCGTTTTTTAGCTATGGCAACTCGTGCAATTCCGGTGCGTTCATGAGTCAACAATACCTTGGCGTAGGTCCAGCCCTGGCCCTCTTCCCCAATACGATTTGCCACCGGCACCCTTACATTATCGAAATGCACCTCATTAACCTCGTGGTATTCCCCGAGAGTGGTGATTGGCGATACGGTTATGCCGGGGCACTTCATATCAATCAACAGAAAACTAATGGCTGCCTGATTTTTAACTTCTGGCTCACCGGTACGCACCAAGCAAAAAATCCAATCGGCGTAATGCGCCAGGGTGGTCCAGGTTTTGGTGCCGTTGACAAGGTAGGCATCACCATCGCGAACGGCCGTAGTTTTTAATGAGGCCAAATCGGAACCAGCGTTTGGCTCCGAATAACCCTGGCACCACCAGACATTACTTTGCAGAATATCGGGAAGAAAACGCTTTTTTTGTTCTTCGCTGCCGTAGGTAAAAATGACTGGCGCAACCATATTCAACCCAAATGGAATCACATCTGGTGCTCCGAAATTGGCGCATTCGTTGGCCCAAATATATTTCTGGGTCGACGTCCAACCTGTGCCGCCATATTCAACCGGCCAGTTAACTGCAGCCCAACCCTTTTCATAGAGAATTTTTTGCCAACGAACAAAATTTTCCTTAGCTAAAGGGATTTCTTTAAGTGTGCTTTCTCTAATATCTGGCGGTAATTTCTCGCGTAAGAATTGCCGAACATCCTGTTGGAAAACTAACTCCTCTGGGGAAAAGTCCATATTCATTCGCTTGCTCCTTTTGTTTTTGGAGAGGTAGTAAAGAGCGATTTATCTAGCAAACTTCTTATTTAGGCCGAGTAGTTGCGGTGAACCAGATTGAGAATTTTCCACAACCGGCGATACCAATCTTCAGCCTCGCTAGCTTAAGGGGCATCCACTGTTTTCTTCCAGAGCCAATCCAGATTGTGTAGATCACCGGTATTACATTGAATACATATCTCTCTGAACTATTTGCAATTCAAAGAATTAACCGCCTTGCTGAAAGGAATCTAATGCCATTCTCATAATTTGGACTCTCTTACACCGCATGCCAGGATGTTTTAAATGACATTTTTACTGGATGCAGCTTAAAACGGTGGCTCGGCTCACCTAAACAAATGAAAAACTACCACTTAATTCCGCAGAGTGGAATGCCGATATCACTTTTGCTATGGTCGTCATTATAATAACCAAAGTGAGAGAAGCCCCCATGTCGATCACGCCATCGCAATCCGCCAGTCCCACACTGCAGTCTCTTGCAGAAATTCAAACCTACGAAAAAGTCCCTCTCTCGCAACGTTATCCGTGGGAGAGCACCTTTGACCTTATCCGACAGTCCGCCCGTCTCTATCAAAAAGATGCAGCCATCGAGTTTCTACCGACTGCCGCCCCAGATGAAGAAACCATTTCCGTAAGTTTTTCCCAGTTGTCAGAGCGGGTTCATCAAACTGCCAATCTGCTTCACACCCTCGATATTACATCGACGGATACGATTACAATACTGCTACCCAACCTGCTGGAAACCCATTTCGCCCTCTGGGGGGCACAGGCGGCAGGTATTGCTAGCCCCATTAATCCGCTGCTGGAACCAGAGCACATCGTTGAGATCATGAATACCACCAAGGCCAAAGTGCTAGTCGCTCTTGGGCCAGATCTGAGTGAGGAGATGTGGGGTAAAGTAAAGAAAGTCATCGGGCGAGTACCAACTCTTCAGGCGCTCCTACTGGTTAGCCAAAAACCAGCACATATGGTGACAGTACCCACCGGCGTACGAGTGGAAAACTTTGTCACAGCCATTAAGCAGCAGCCTGATGCCCATTTAATAAGTGGGCGCACCATCCATGGGGACGATATCGCCAGCTATTTTCATACCGGGGGCACAACCGGACACCCAAAGGTTGCCCGCCTCACTCATAGTAATATTGCCTTTGTGGCTCAGCTCAGTGCGGATACCACCGCAAACAAGGGGCGCTTCGCCACCCTGAGTGGCCTCCCCCTGTTTCATATATTCGGCACAGTCGTTGCCGGTATTGGCACTCTGCTCTCTGGTCGCACGATCGTTATAATGACCCCAGAGGGCTTTCGTTCGCCCAATGTGCTGCCCAACTGGTGGCACCATGTCGCCCGTTTTCGTGTTCAAGGGTTTGTTACCGTACCCACGATCCTCGGCGTTTTGTTACAAATCCCTGTTGATGACAATGACATTAGCTGCCTGACGGATATAGGCTGTGGGGCCTCTCCATTACCCACTGGGCTAAAGAATGCCTTCGAGGAAAAATTCAATGTGACAATCAGCAACGGCTATGGGATGACCGAATCCAGCTGCCTCCTCGCTCGCCCCCCCACCGACCTACAAGCTCCCGACGGCAGTGTTGGCCGGCGTCTTCCCTATATGGAGATGCGGATTGCCGAAATAGTCGGCAACCGGCTAATAAGAACCTGCAACGCCGGTGAGGTCGGTATTGTGCTGGCACGAGGGCCACATATTTTCTCCGGCTACCTCTCCGAGGAGGACAATGCTAAGGCTTGGGTGGATCACGATTGGTTCAATACCGGTGATATGGGATATCTCGATGGGGATGGCAACTTATTCCTGACTGGACGTGCAAAGGACTTAATTATTCGCGGCGGCCACAATATCGATCCCGCATTGATAGAAGAACCTTTATCTCGGCACCCCGCTGTTGCCATGGCCGTTGCAGTTGGCCAACCCGATGCCTATGCTGGGGAAGTTCCAGTTGCTTATGTCACCCTTTACCCCTCCGACAACCCTCCCAGCGAGGAGCAGCTGATCGATTACTGCCGCACCCAAATTTCTGAGCGGGCAGCCATCCCTAAACGAATCGAAATCATTGATGAAATTCCATTAACTGCTGTGGCCAAAGTGTTTAAGCCTGCGCTGCGCAATCGCGCCACAGAATATGTGGTTGGCCAAGCATTACAGGAAAACAATATTGCCGCAGAACTCTCTGCCAGCTTTGATGCTTCTCGCGGTCAGATCGCAAAAGTACGACTGGAACAAGCTTCAAACAAACCTGCAGCAGAAGAGGCCCTGGAAAATTTACCTGTAGCACTGGAATTTGATTAAGCGCAAAAATTTCTTAAGATCTGGAGGGAGCTATGTCTGCCGTACATTACGAACTCATAGGCAATATCGGGGTTATTCGACTAAACAATCCCCCCGTTAACGCCCTATCGCAAGCATTACGAGAAGGTTTATGGGGCGCCATTAAAAACGCCCAAGATGATACATCCCAGGCACTGATTTTACTGTGTGAAGGCCGCACCTTTATCGCAGGTGCCGACATTACGGAGTTTGGCAAGCCTCCGCAGGCTCCTGCACTATCCGAAGTAATTACAGAAATTGAAAATTCTCACAAACCCGTAATTGCCGCCATTCACGGCACAGCTTTGGGCGGGGGCTTCGAAGTAGCGCTGGCCTGTCACTATCGCTGCGCCCTGGCCTCCGCCAAGATTGGTCTGCCCGAAATCAAACTTGGTTTACTTCCGGGTGCCGGCGGTACCCAACGCACGCCACGCTTGGCGGGTGTTGAAGCAGCACTGGAGCTAATCACCAGGGGCACTCCGATCTCTGCCGAAAAAGCCGAGAGTATGAATCTTATCGATCGGGTCATCGAAAATGATCTATTATCAGGTACCCTTACTTATGCCCATGAACTTATTCAGCGTAACGCGCCTACGCGCCGGGTCAGAGATATATGCATAGACCCAGCCAGTATTCCAGAGGGATTATTTGATGACTTCCGTCAGCGTCTGGAAAAAAGAACACGCGGTCAGCTTGCACCACAGCACATTGTTTCTTGCCTAGAAGCGGCTGTTAAGCTGCCCTTTGAGCAGGGGCTGGCAAAAGAGCTGGACCTGTTTATTGAATGCCTACTCTCCAGCGAGTCCGCAGCACTTAGACATCTGTTTTTTGCCGAACGTACTGCTACAAAAATCAAAGGGCTGCCTAAAGATACTCCCACCAGGGAGATTAAGAGCGTTGGTATTATTGGTGGAGGCACCATGGGTGGAGGTATCGCCATGAATTTTGCCAATGCCGGCATCCCGGTCAAACTACTGGAGGTCAGTCAAACCGCTATTGAAAGTGGCCTAGCTGTGATCAGTAAGAATTACAGTATCAGCATGAATAAAGGGAGGCTCACAGAAGGCCAAAAAGCGCACTTTCTCTCGCTAATCCAGGGCACTACCAACTACTCTGAGCTAGCAGAAGTTGATCTGGTAATTGAGGCTGTTTTTGAAAATATGGCACTCAAACAGGAGGTTTTTACCAAGCTGGATCAGAGTTGTAAACCCGAGGCTATTCTCGCAACGAATACTTCCTTCCTGGATATCGATCAGATTGCCGCCGCCACCTCAAGACCTGAAAACGTTATCGGGTTACATTTTTTCAGTCCCGCAAATGTAATGAAACTACTCGAAGTAGTTCGCGGAACAAAGAGTGCAGACCCCGTTATTTCCACTGCGATACAACTGGCAAAAACTATCAACAAGACTCCTGTACTTGCCGGTAACTGTTACGGCTTTATCGGCAATCGTATGCTGCTTCCTTATAATCGTGAGGCACAATTGTGCCTATTGGAAGGCGCCACTCCAGAGCAAATCGATTCGGTGATGGAATCCTGGGGTATGGCCATGGGTCCGATTGCCGTAGGTGACTTGGCCGGACTCGATATAGGTTTCAAGGCACGCCAGGGGTTAAGTGATGCCGAAAGAGGAGATCCAAAAACTTATTGTATTGCTGATGTCCTGGTTAAAATGGGCCGCCTTGGCCAAAAGAGTGGAGCCGGTTACTACCGCTATGACCCCGAAACCCGTGCACGCGTTAATGACCTGGAAGTACTAGCTATAATCGAAGCTCAGGCTGAAATTCAAGGGATAAAGCGTCGGAAAATCTCCAATAAAGAAATCCTCGAGCGGCTTACTTTCGCCCTAATTAATGAAGGCGCAAACATTCTGGAGGATGGCACGGCTCAACGTCCCAGCGACATCGATGTTGTATATGTTTACGGCTATGGCTTCCCCGCCCATCGCGGTGGTCCCATGTACTACGCCGACAACATCGGCCTGGCCAAAGTCTATGAATCGATTTGCGCATTCCATGATCGGCTGAGTGAAAACTGTTGGACTCCGGCACCGCTACTGGCTCGGCTTGCCCGGGAAGGCAGCACCTTCGCGAGCTGGGCAGATGACTCGCATTAATATGTGCTTTTACTCGATAAACTCTATCGAGTCACGGCAACATTATGACTAGGCCCTGCCGTCTAATTAAGTCTCAATTACCATCTGCTCAGGTATATCCAGCGATTCCATTATCATCGCAAGCCCCTCCCAAAAGGGGCGAAACGGATACCCGAAATAATAATTGGAAAGGTATCGGATTCGCACTGGCCGCTGCTATAGTGGCCAGTAGTTCTGCCGCAGCGAGCAAATGGGTATCCGCGGCAGTTCCTGTACCATTGATAGTCCTCAGTCAATACAGTATCTGCCTATTAATATTGATTCCTTGGATAGTGCGCCAATCCCCACCGAAGCTCGCAACACAACACTGGAAAACTCACCTGCTTCGTGGTTTTGCCGGATGGCTCTGCTTCATCACGTATTTTTCTGCACTCAGCAAAATCTCCTTAATGGAAGCCGGGTTATTACGTAACGCCGCCCCTATTTTCGTTCCCCTTGTAATCTGGCTTTGGGCACATGCGCATATAGCCCCAAAACGCTGGTTACCAATTTTGTTTGGACTAATGGGTATTAGTCTAATCCTACAGCCCAATATTGATGGCATTAGTATCGGCCATGCCTTCGGCCTGCTTTCAGGACTGGCCTTAGCCACCTCCATGGTAGGCACACGAATTCTCTCGCGCACGGAAAGACCCAGCCTGATTTTGTTTTACTATATATTGATCTCACTTACCTGCAGCTTTCCGCTAGGTATTTATTACTGGCAACCCATTCCATTCTGGACCCTACCCTACCTGGCTTATAATGGAATTTCCGTATTGTTGGCAATATGGTGTTATACAAAGGCTTACAGCTATGCAAAACCTAGCGTGGTATCTCCAATCAGCTACTTTAGTGTAGTGATTTCGGGGGTGATTGGATGGCTGATTTGGCAAAACCTACCCAACACAATGGCTCTGATAGGGATATTTATTGTGATCGGTGCAGGATTACTCAGCATATACTTATCCACTCAAAAAGCTCTACCAGCAATTCCTACCTCTTCGTAGCTTTCAATAAGGCACCATCGGATGAACTGGCAACACAAAAAACAACCACCGTTCAATGAGCACTTGGGAGTCAAAATTGAAGAATGGCAAGAAGGCCGAGTGGTCATCAGTGTTGACCTGAAACCCGAGCACTTAAATAGCCAAGGTGCACCCCATGGGGGCTTTATTACTACCTTAATTGATATCGCGGGTTCCTATTGTGGTCTTTACTGTCCCAACCCAAACCGTCGACGGAAATCGCTAACACTTTCTTTAACCACTAATTTTACCGGCCAAGCCAAAACTAATCACTTAACCGCTATTTGTACACTAACCAGTGCCGGGTATAAAATATTTTATTCCACCACTGAGGTATTTGATAGCCAAGGGACCCTAATTGCAACGGGTCAAATGACAATGCGTTATCGCAGTGGTAGTGAAATATTAGAGGGCGAAGTTATTGAGGAAAGTCTCACTGAAAATATTAAACGAGTACCTATATAAAATTTCGGAACTACAGAAACTCAGATGGAAAAAGTGTACTTAGACTATAAGTTAGCTCCCTGAACAACACGACATATTCGGCATAGAAGCGACAACCAATATATCATTTTGGTAACCGATGTGAAATTTAACTCTACATTAAGAATGCCCCACCTGATGGTGGAGCACAGTTGAGTCTATACCTTAATCTAAATACAATTAGAGCCCAGTTCTTTTACTATTTCAGTCCACTGGCCTATCTGCTCTTCAGAAGCAGATACTACCGAACCAAATAAATTATACTTCGCCATTTTTACACCGCAATACCGCAACGTGAACCGGTCTAACTGCTCCAAGACAGGTTTGAACTGATCAGTATGCATATTGACTGGGGCATCCATCGTTACAATTAATCGGGAAGTTTTACCCTGTAAAAGTTGTACAGGTACCGCGGAACCCATTTCAAACTTAAATGTAACTCCAGGAAGAAATGTACGATCTATTAACCCTTTCAGCTTGCTTGGCAACCCACCCCACCACACTGGTAATACAATTACGATATGATTAGACCATAATAATGCCTCCGTGAAGTCAGACAAGCAGTACTCTAGCCTCAGAAATTCATCATATCCGCAGTCTAAACTAGGGTTAAAATCCATCGCACCCAAATCAAAGCGCCTAACAATCGCACTCTCACGCGCCTCAATCTCATAAGTATCACTTAAGTGAGAACATAAACTGCCTATTTTTGGGTTTCCGTTCAAAAGTAATATCTTCTTCATCACCTTACGTCCTAAATCTCATCTCTAGTGATGATTCTAAAGTCTCCCCTTAGGGGGAGAGTCAAGACCCTTAGGACACGACTCTATACCATCAAGACATCGCTCAACACGTGTAACTCTGTCTCGAATGGTTTGCATCTCTCCTATAAGCTGATCTTTGACCTCAACGAGAAATCTAGAAATTTTTTCCCAATCAACTCTTCCAGATTCATAGGTTACAACGTTCTTAAGTGTAGACAACGTAACACCCAACTCTTTTGCCTCAGAGATCAGATTAAGAACTTCGATATCGGCATTGGTATACACACGATAACGTCCCTGCCTTTTTGGCGCCTTAATAATACCCTTTTCTTCATATAGCCTTATAGCTTTTATCGATAGCCCTGTCTTTTTAGATGCTTCGCCGATAAACATAAGCTTCTCTTAACCTCCGAAACTATAAAACTATAAACAACCTGAGTTGATGAGAATACAATGATTGTACAAACACCCAAGAACAAAATCGGATAAACCAAATTCAAGACGGATTGAAAATGGGAAATACCCTTGGTGAATCACACAAATTCATCGCCTTACCATACCTTCCAAAATTACGATACCACATAACAAATGTATTATTATAGGCACTGCATGCTCAAACCAGGCAGACATCAATAATATTTCAGGGCATATAGTTTATTCTTTTCTGGAAAAACGACTTAGTAGCTCCGCATTCGCAGGATATTTCTCAAGTAGCTCTACAAGCTTTCCAGCACCCTCTATAGGTTTTAGGCTGCCGAGCGCTCGACGTAGAACCCTTATACTTTCAATATCTTTTGAATCTATCAGTAGCTCCTCTCGACGTGTACTACTTTTAGCAATATCCAGCGCAGGAAAAATGCGTTGTCTCGCAACCTCTCTTGACAGAACCAATTCCATGTTACCTGTACCCTTAAATTCTTCAAATATTACCTGATCCATCCGGCTGCCTGTATCCACAAGAACGGTTGCTAATATAGTAAGCGATCCTCCCCCCTCTATCTTTCTTGCCGCACCAAACATTTTACGGGGTATTTCCATAGCTCTAGCATCAATACCACCAGACATGGTACGCCCTCGCCCCTTTCGCTCTGCATTATGTACACGAGAAAGCCTTGTAAGTGAATCTATAACAATCATTACATCGTGGCCGCTTCCTGCTTCGCGACAGGCAATTTTAAGAAGGTCATCGGCCACACGAACATGCTGTTCATAACTGTTATCTGAGGATGAGGCATGTACTTGTGCAGGAACACTGCGCTTAAAATCTGTTACCTCCTCTGGTCGCTCATCAATCAGCAACGCATAGAGCTTTATATCTGGATAAGCTTCTCCGACCGACTGACAAATATGTTTTAAAATGGTAGTTTTTCCACAGGCCGGTGGCGCAACAATCAATCCTCTTTGCCCCATACCAATTGGTGTTATTAAATCCATTGCGCGCATAGTGAATTGCTCAGAACCGGATTCTAGACGTATAGGCTCAGAAGGATTAACCGCGATACCATCCAAAAATCGTTTCTGGGGATCCTCAATCTTTTCAGTTTTCAATTTATTATCATCTAGCTCGACATCTGTATTTCGTTTTACCTTCAGAGACAGTATTTTTCTAGCCATAGTTCTCATTGATTACATTAAATAAGTTAGCAGACACACATCAAACAGATGCCGTGATAAAAGCTTGCAAATAAGGCAAGATTATAGCCTTGCCCCACCAGATAAATTGTTCTATAGATATCTCAAAAAAAGCAATTAGCGACAGCCTTAAGAGCTGCCACGAAAAAAGATAAAGGTCAACAGGGCTGTTAATGTAGATATCCAGCCAAGGATATAACGCATCATGGCTTTATTTGCTTTCTTTTTTTCTATCCAAGTTCGGGGACGAATTCCCTTGAACAAGAATATTGATTTACTGGCGAGATTAACACAGACAATATTGATAGCAAGTAATAACCCAGCGCCGCTCGCCAGATGCATCTGCCCGTTACCTAGCATAATGCCCATAGTTACAGCTGGTGGCAGCAACGCCACAGCAACCATTACACCAACAAGAACCCCAGATAAACCAGTGGTCAATGAAAGAGTAGCTGCAGCTCCGGAAGCAAGCGCTAAGGCAATTGAATCCAGACTGGCGTTAGTCCTAGACATGATTTCATGATTATGGAATTGTCCAGGCCATAACAACCCGATTACCACAGACATACCAATGGCAATAAGAATCCCGATAAACAATGTTTTTATGGAATTTAGCATTAACTTCCCATCGCCTAATGCTGTTCCAAGACTTAGCGCAAGATTCGGCCCGAGTAATGGCGCAATGACCATCGCACCAATAACAACTGCAACATTATTTTCTATTAGACCAATGGCAGCTACGGTTGTAGCCAAAATCACGAGTAAAATATAATTGGAATCTAATCGCGCCCCCCTGGCGACTTCTTGATAAAGCGATTCACGAATTATACTGGACGATACTTTTTCATCTTTTGGCTCATCCTTTTTTTTGGGTAGATCGGCATAGACGGGTAAAACCACTATACGAATAGTGGGCTGCGCTCCTAGAACAGTCTGCAATGTATCTAAGGTTTCCTGCAGATTATTATCATCAACAAGCATGCGCATCTGCTGCATACCATCCTCCCCGAGGACTCCAACCCGAAAGTCAAGAGCCTTGACTTTTTTGGCTATGGCAGAAATGGTATTTTTACTTCCTGCACTTGCAATTATTTCTACATATTTCAATGGTAACTCTCTTTATGAGTGTAATCGTTCACGGTCATTAACAGTCAAAGATGAGCCTAAAGAGCTTCCAGATCACTCTGGAATCCCTCTATATTCAAAGAGATTCGCAGTCAAGAAAAAGATATTAGGAGCATCTAGATTTATCAAAAATCGGAAGCGTAAAGTATCAATTACCTGGTAGCCCGCCATAAACCTCTAAAAGCAACACCTGTCATGTAATTGTCATTCGCGGCAAGTTCCACCTATCATCATCGTGGTTTCAGGTCACATAGAGACATTGTGAAAATAACTGAAGACTCTTTAGTTGCCTTTCTTAAGATCCTTAAGCCAAATGCAAGATCAAACTTGTATCCAGAAAAGCCACCAAGTCCAATACGCCACGAGAAACCTGAGATTATATCGCCTTTGGGTGCTAAAAGGTGGATTTAATCCTTAAAAATTCAAACTTTTTGCTCCGCTCAGCTATGCATTCTGAATCATTTCATAGCGGATTATTTCATATGCATATAAGATATGACCATCGAACCCTCTATATAATACTGAAAACATTTAAACACCGACTGAAATCAGAGTAATAGGAAATCAACTAAGAATCCTTGCAATAGGGAATATGATCATTCTTCTGGTTCATTAATTAGTGCTTGCATCATAATGAAGCCAGCCAAGAAATATTAACAGATAGCCTTTCAGTGGCAGGCCTTACTATAACCTGCCTGATATGTTTGTCGAATTAAACCACCTGAAGTCGCCCACCTATCTCATAAGGCCAAAATGATATCGAGTACATCCATTACTCACCTGATAAGTATATAATTAATCGACCCCTAAAAATATAAAATTAGCTACATTAAACCCTGAAAAGCATCACCTTTTGAGCTACTACTGTGGATGTATACGGATGTGTAAAATAGATATCGATATCTTGAGCCCCACTAACCTTCTTGTGCAGAGCAAATTCTTAGCCATTATCGTCGATGGTGTCTAAATACCTTTAGGAATCATGTAAAAAAACTAGAGTGACCAACCTTGTTTCTTTTTGTGCTCAACTTGCTGAGAGAGTGTGAGTTTGTTCTTATAATCTAAAATAGCAACCAGCTCATCAATATGATGATTTACCTATAACAGTATCAATTTTCCACTCTCCGAAGCAAGATGTATCTTCTACTACTTGTTGCCGCTGCCCAATGCTGATGGTGTTCTTGATACACCCCAGAGTTTATTTATCACTACCTCCTTTGTTATAAATTCTATTTCTGCAGCGTAATTTCGAGCAAAGAATCCTCCACGGCATTTATCGAACTAGACATACCGGTAGGTAGTTTCATAGCTGACTGGCAACTATTTACCAAGTTCTAACCAGTCGCAATTTTTTTGAGTATCAGCAGATATTATCACCTGCGGGATGTTCTTTTCTAGATGATCATCTAATGTACTTCAGCGTTAACTGCAGGATTAACAAAACAAACTGAAGATGCATTAAATTTAATTGCTAACTCAACCTCTCATACAACCATCAAATTAAAACTCACCAACAGGCAATCACCTGCAAAATCCTCTAGATGCTTACTCAAAATAAAATCACTGGTAATGAGAGAGATTCGGCAAAAAATTCAGATAAAAATCTATTTAGAAGCCTCTATCGAAAGCTAAAATCCCTATAACTATCAGTAAGGATTGGAATATGCTTCTCGATAAATTGGACTCATTGAAATTAAGCGATAAGGGTTCGAACCATGAAAATTACAAAAACAGTGGTTTAGTTGGCCACATAAGAGACATTAAAGGTATTTATATACCAAAAACCACAGATGAATTAAAGAAAATAATCCAAACTTGCCACCTTATAAACCAGCCATTTTATGCAATAAGTACAGGAAAAAATTGGGGTTACGGAAAATCCGTCCCCGTCATGGACGATAATATAATAATTGACCTTAGCCAACTTAATGAGATTTATCATTATGACTCCGACTTGGGAGTAGTTGAAATTGGCCCAGGTGTAACCCAAGGGCAACTGGCGAATTATTTAAAAGGTATGCCTTGGATGCTTGATTGCACAGGTGCAGGACCAGCAACCAGTATCGTTGGAAATGTACTTGAACGAGGGTTTGGCCACGGTTCTCGCGGCTACCGTAGCCAACACTTCACCATAACCGAGTACATCCAGGCAAATGGGAAGACAAAATCCTTAGATACTGCTTCACGTTATATTGGGCGCAACGGTCATAGCGCCGGGCTTACAGAAGTCTTCACACAAAACAACCTAGCCGTAATTACCAAAATCCGCTTTGAATTAACAATGCGGCAAGAATTGAGTCTTCGCTGCATAGTTAGGTTAAAAGAATCAGAGAGTATCGGTACTTACATAGATATCATGCGTCAACTTAAATCTGAAAACACATTAGACTGCCTAGCGCATATTGGTAATAATTACCGAGTGCTCTCCATGATCACCCAATTTGACTTTTCCAAATGGAATCCAAGTCACGGCGTACCTATACACGACCTATATACGCTTGAGATGCAGAATCATATAACACCATGGACTGCTGCTTTTGTTGTTTCTGGTGAATCTAAAGTCGCAAAAGCAAAAGCCAACCGTATTAAGCAGGCACTAAGTGATATTGGAGATGTAAAGATCCTATCTCTACAAAAACTCAACAGGTTGAATTGGTTTTTACACGGCTTAAAGCCGTTATTTAATTATTCATCGCGGCTCACCAAATTTCAAAAAAATTTAACTAAATTCACTCAAGCTATGCTTATGCTTGAGGGTAATCCCAGCCCTATGGCATTAAAGGGATGCTACTGGAGAAACCAATCACAGAGCTTCGATAATAGCAATGATCCAATCGATAGCGATTGCGGCTTCTATTGGATAGCGCCTGCACTGCCGATGTTAAGTAACGAAATAAATGCTTGCATGCAGAAAAGTGAACAGTTATTTCAAAAGTTCGGGTTTGAATTTGGCGTTACCCTAACTTCTATTTCAGCACATATGTGTCAGGCCATTATCAGCCTCTATTACGACGTTAAATGCGATAAAGAAAAGCAAAGGGCAAAAGAGTTGATAACTCAACTCCGCCAATGCTTTAAAGACAATAACTGGCAGTGTTACAGGCGTTCAATTGATGAAATGCCCTTCGATTTATCCAAGGAAAGCAATAGAGATGCGCTAGCGCTAAAGCATAAAATAAAAATAATGCTTGACCCAAATAATCTTATCAATCCTGGCCGCTATCAAATAAAGTAAAAATAGAGTATTTACGATGATTAATACATGCCTTATCTCTCAGAGCAAAGAACTAGAAGCATTTACCAGAAATTATATACTTGAATCAGGAAACGAGACATCAATCAAGCATTTCGAGCGTATTTCAACTGTTCGAGTATTCAAAAATAGACAGGGCGACATGATCGGTGGCTACAGCTTAAATACACGCCTACCGATACGATACTTTGAGGACATCCCTAAAACAACTATCCTACCCAGTTTTGTAACCCAGTCAATTAATGTAATCGAAACAGGTGGGCTATGGATTAATCGTGAAGTTAACCAGTTCTATCGGGGAGTTATTTTACTATACTCACTTTGGGATATACACCAAAGTAAAAAGAAATACATCGTAAGCGGGGCCAAACACCCCAAAATAGCGAAAATTCAATCATTGGTTTTTCCTCACAAGCTTTACGAGGGCCCGGTAAAGAGCGCACAATATGCATGTATTTTTTATGCAAAACGGGGATATCTACCCACCCAAGCCTTAATAATTATAAGTAAATACTGGATTATAGAACCACTCAAAAGCCTAACCTTTCATTGCAAGAATATCATGAAAAAACCCATTAAAAATACAGAAAACAATCTGAAAAATTAAATACCCCCCCATTTAACTCAAAATTTTTAGACATCCGCAGCCGCAATCCCTAAAAATTCGCTTTGAGACTCTATAGCACTAAAAACCCAAAACTACATGAACGTTCAAAATTACAACTAAGAATACAATCTCAAATTCTAAAGCCTGGCCGTTAATGCATTAATTAAAAGTGTATTCAACTCTAAATCACATCACTCTTTAGACTACAGCGACGGCCGTCTACTCTCCCAAGACGCATACGAATGTGTAGATTGGATTTCCATATCCAGAGCCTCACCAATCTTCTCGTGCAGAGTAATTTATTTGCCACTATCGACGGGGCTGTTTAAGTACCTTTAGGGATTAAGATGTGTCATGGCAGACCGACCAAGCAAGTCTGCCTTCTTTCACCCAGCCGGCTGAGAGCAGTGTGAATTTGCTCTTACGATCTATAATAGCAATCAGAATATCACTATCACCTAAACCATTAGCGGTATCAATTTTACAGTCTTCGATGCAAGACTTATTATCTACAGCCTGTTCCCCAGCGCCATGCTGATGGGGTCCTTATGTACTCCGAGTTAGTAACTCATTCGTTCACTTGTTTTAAGATCTAACCTGTGGCGTGAGCTCTAGTACAAAGTCCCTATCGATGCTTATTGCCCCAGACAACTAGATAAATAGTTTCATCGCTGATGGGCAGGTATTTCTCAAGCTCTAACCAGCCAGAAATTTTTTGAAAAACTAGCAGATATTACCCCCCCCCGCTGGCCCCTTTTTCCAGATGATCAGCCGATGCACCTCGGAGTTGAATGTAGTTATTTTGAATAACAGCCTTTAAAAATTATACATATCCCGTAATTATTCATTTTTTATGGGCTAGGGGGAGAGTCATTATCCATTTTAAAAAATTGCATTTTTTATTGATTTTTCTTCTTAATGGCTTTTAGGGTTGCTAGAATCCTACGTGATCAAGTGAAGAGTCGCTCTATTTGACTGAAGAGGAGGGCTATTTCTCCAGTTTTTACAAAAATAATCAAATAAAAATGGTGAAAAATGAATATTCAATTAACAAAATTTATAACCTACTTGGCAATTTTTTTTGGCGCCATCCAAGCTCAAGCATTTGAACCTAAATCGAATTTCTCAGTGAACTTGGAGCGTGTTCGTTATTGTCAAAATTTTTGGTGTACACAGCAGTATACTCAACCCGAGTATCAGGTTTGGGATCAAGAAGGTGTGAGTAAAACGCATCAGTTGTACACTCAGATTGCCAGAATTCAGCAACCGATGCGGGAAAATGTGCGAAATTTGGTGTTTATTGCAGCTGGGCAACAGCCACCGGGATACGGTTCTGAGAGCTCTGTAACAGGTCAGGAAGATAACTATAAGAAAGACTGTGGAGTCTCAAAGGGATCCTGTTCCCGAAGTGTTGATGGCCGCTCCCTTGCTCGGCAGGTACTGGATTCAGAATATTTTCCGGCTGACGACACTTTCTTTGCGGTAGCCTTTGATACCCAATTTAATTATATGGTGAGTAGCAGTGAGAAGTCTCGCATGGAGAGGGCTTACCTAAATTGGCTAAAGTCAAAAGCTTATGCGTCCAATCTTGAAACTATCTATCTGGCCGGATCTTCCAGAGGTGGATGCCTGGCCATGCGCTTGGCTAAAGCCCTGCGTGATGATCCTGCTTTTCGTAAGATTCGAACTATAGTTCACAGTTTTGATGGTGTCTGTAAGTGGGACCAAAATGAAATGGGAGTAACCTCTTCATTTTTCCGCAGTCCAGTGAATTCAAATTATTTGAGTTACTATACTGATCTGGATGCTCAGTTTCCCTATAAAGACAACCTATATATCCGGCAACTGGCAGGAGGTGATGAGGTGATTGAATTTACTGGAGTCCACTCTTTTGTTTATTCGGCAACGGATGTCAGTTTAGGGTGGTATGCTCAACAATGGGTCGACTTGAATCATATTACTATCGATCGAGATATGACGCCTACTGTACGTGACCTGACCGTAGTACCTTTTTTACAACATTTGGATGATATTTTTTAATTATTCTTCAAGAAATATTCATTTAGAGCTGGGATTGTTTAACCGGGGACAAGGGCTACTGTGTAGTGGCCCTTGTAATTAACCCGGAGAATAAATGGTTCACCCATGCTGTATATTTAATTGATACATGTCGGAATTAGCATACTACACGCTCAGGCTTCTTTTGAAATATGCTCATCTGGTAAAGCACTTCCCTTTCAGCTTCTCCTTGGATCGCGCTGGCATCCCACTGTGAGCGCCTTCTTTAAGATCGCAATACAGGTACTCATCTAGGATCAGCTCAGGTGAATGTGCCAGCAAATACACTATTTCTATTTCAGCCTCCAGCTCTTTCAGTCAAGCTTTAGCGAATCAAACATGATGCACTCTAAGGTTATCCAGGATGAGATTAAGTTTGCGGGATTTCTGCTCTGATACATCGTTTGAGAATATCAATCTATCTGTCACCATTTATACTTCCTTTGCAAAATTGAAAGCGCACGGCTCCTTAACTTGTAATCGCGGAGAGCTTATTGGGTTAAGTACGTTTTGTATTCAGCTTTACAATAGGCGTTTTTCCTTTTGGTACACAGTCGCGCTTATTAAACCCCTGTGCCTACTGGTTTCGCACGCTGCCAAATACCTGGATACCTTCTTCCATCCATTTTTTAACCGCTTTTGGGTTTTACTCATAGGCCCGTTTAGCGGGTTTCTGAGGCATAAAACTCCGACGTTTCAGGTAACCATCAGCGATGCGAATTAGTATTGTTATTCCACATTCGTATTCGATCAACTCCATGACAGCCAATTGTGGCCACAACACATCCTTGAGTTTGAATTGATCTGGCTGTTCATCCGTGATGTATTAAAGCTTTTTTTTACTCCGCAGTTAGCCTCTGATTCATACCTTCCAGGTGGCCGTGCTTTAACAGCCAATACTTTGAAAGCGCCTGCCTTATAAGCATTAATCCAATTTAATACACCTCGACTAGAAATATCCATTGTCCATGCAATTTCCTCTTTAGACTCTAATTTCTTCCAAAATTTAAAGCCGTTCAGTATTTTTCTTCCTAGACGGTAGCGGGTAAATTTCTTGCATCAATAATATCGATTTGGACATTATACGGAACGATAGGATCGCCAGCTTAATAGTGATCACCCGAACCTTTATTCTCGTGATTACTATTACTGCTGTAAACTTGTACCTCACCCCCTAACCTTCTTTAAAGAATCAATTAGATATGGTCAACTGGTACCACCGTTGCCCTCCCCCCTAGAAAAGGGTTCTTCATGCTCACAATCACATTTATTTCTATACGCTTCAACCAGTTGATTTTAAGAAATATTTCCCTTGAATTTCATATTTTTCAGAAACAATCGTCACAATAACCAAAACCACCGTAACTATTTTGTCACCAAGTAAGGAAATCAAGCTCAACACGCTTATAAATAGGCACTGAAATTTACATTGGATACGATGCCCATTAATGGTTTTTAAGGGGCCTGATTCTTTGCAGTTATATAAAGAAAAAACCCCTTATCCAAGCGTTAACTCAAAGAAGGGGTTTCACTTTTTACTTTGCGTTTTACTTATGCCGTTAGGCTATTCGCCCTGCGCGCAACCATTCAGACACACAGAAGGCCAACTCCAAAACCTGATCGGCATTGAGTCGTGGATCGCACTGGGTGCGGTAGCAGCTGGCGAGATCGGCTTCAGAAATTTTCCAGGCACCCCCAGTGCATTCAGTGACGTGTTCGCCCGTCATTTCCAAATGGATACCGCCGGGGTGGCTTCCCTCAGACCAATGCACCGAGAAGAAATCACGAATCTCTCGCAAAACCTTATCAAAATCACGGGTTTTGTAACCGTTGCCGGCTTTAACCGTATTGCCGTGCATGGGGTCTGTGCTCCAGACAACCGAGCGACCCTCTTTTTGGACGGTACGCACCAGGCCCGGTAGTTTATCGGCAAGAGTGTCCGCCCCCATACGCGTAATCAGCGTAAGTCGACCCGCTTCATTCTCTGGGTTGAGCTTGTCGATCAAACGCATCAACTCATCGGGCTTCATGCCTGGGCCCACTTTTACGCCGATAGGGTTGCACACACCAGAGAGGAACTCCACATGAGCGCCGTCCAGCTGGCGGGTGCGCTCGCCGATCCAGAGCATATGTGCAGAACAGTCATACCATTTGCCGGTGAGACTGTCAGTGCGCGTCAGAGCCTGCTCATATTCCAGCAGCAGCGCTTCGTGGGATGTATAGAGTACGGTCTCACGTATCGCGGGGGTATTTTCTGAAGTAACCCCGCACACCGCCATAAATTCTAGGGCCTCTTGTAAACGCTCTGCCAATTGCGCGTACTTTTCACGCTGGGGATTATTTTGTAGGAAGCTTAGGTTCCAGCCGTGTACCTGGTGCAGGTCGGCGAGGCCGCCCTGGGCGAAAGCGCGCAGCAAGTTGAGAGTGGCCGCCGACTGGTTATACGCAGTAACCATGCGTTGGGGGTCTGGCTGGCGAGATTCCGCTGTAAAGTCGATACCATTGATGATATCGCCACGATAGCTGGGGAGTTCAATACCATCGACTATTTCAGTGTCCGCGGAGCGTGGCTTGGCATATTGGCCGGCCATACGCGCCACTTTGACTACGGGCAAATTGCCAGCAAATGTCAGCACTACGGCCATTTGCAGCAGCACTTTGAAAGTATCCCGAATCCGGTTGGCATTAAAATCGGCAAAAGACTCCGCACAATCACCACCCTGCAACAGAAATGCCTTTCCCTCTGCCACCTGGGCCAACTGGCGGCGCAGTTCGCGCGCTTCAGCGGCAAACACCAGAGGTGGATGGCCTGCGAGCTGCTTGGCTACCTGGGAGACGTCTTCGGCGGAGGTGTATTTGGGCTGCTGGTGCGCGGTGAAGTTTCGCCAACTCTGTGGGGTCCAGATTTGGTTAGGGGATTCAGGCACTTGGACTCCTAGCTCAACTTCCATCTTTCACTCTTACTTCTAAGGATAACTCTTAAAGGGTGAGCACAATGCTCACCCCCAAATGTGCCGAATTTACAGCACGCTGGCAACCGCCTTGCAGAAGTATTCCATATTGTTGGAACTCAAGCCGGCAATGCTGATGCGACTGGAGTCCACCATATAGATGGAATAGTCTTTCTGTAGTTTTTCCACCTGCTCTGCGCTGATGCCCAGGAAGGAGAACATGCCCTTCTGCTGGCGGATAAAACTAAAATCTCCTGCGGCTCCGGCGGCAGCCAGGCCCTCAACCAAGCCGGCGCGCAGCCCGTTGATGCGCTCGCGCATTTCGGTGAGCTCCGCTTCCCAGTTCGCCTTAAGGCCCGCATCTGTAAGGATAGATTCCACAATCGCTGCACCGTGCGAAGGTGGCATGGAATAGTTCCCACGAATCGCACTTAGCATTTGGCTGTGGCCTTTATCGGCGCTCTCAGCATCGGCATAAATCACCATGGCCAGGCCGACGCGTTCTCGGTAGAGACCAAAGTTCTTGGAGCAGGAGGCTGCCACTAGCATTTCAGGTACAGACTGCGCCATCAGGCGCAGGCCGTAGGTGTCGTCTTCCAAGCTTTCACCGAAGCCCTGGTACGCCATATCAATAAACGGGGTAAAACCCTGCTTCTGGGCCATTTCCGCCAGCACTTTCCACTGCTCGCGGGACAGGTCTGCACCGCAGGGGTTGTGGCAACAAGCGTGGAATAGAACTACATCGCCCTCGCCCACATTCTTCAGGGTGTCTACCATCTTGTCGAATTGCAGACAGCTGGTGGCGCGATCGTAATAGGGATAACTTTTGATCTGCAGGCCGGCATTACCCAACAAAGGCACATGGTTTGCCCAAGTGGGATCGCTGACCCAGACGGTAGCGCCTTTCTTCGCGCGATGAACCAATTCCGCCAGGACACGCAAGGCGCCGCAACCACCGGGGGTTTGTGCGGAACGCACACGACCGCCAACCAGTGCCGGGTGTCCTGCGCCCAGGACCAGTTCCTGCATCACCGAGTTGAAACCCGGTGTGCCCGCGGGGCCGATATAAGCTTTGGTTTCTTCGCTATGCAGGAGGCGGGTCTCCGCTTCTTTCACCGCTTGCAAAACCGCCGTGTGGCCGGCCTCATCTTTGTAGACCCCTACCCCAAGGTCGATTTTGCTGGGGTTTTCATCCGCTCGGTAACTGGCCAGCAGGCCGAGAATTGGGTCGGGCGGTAGGCTGCCTAAATGCTGAAACATCTGAAAACTCCTTATTTATGCTATTTATTCGTCGATCAGTCCGCGCTCGGACCACTCTTTAGCGCGAACCATCAGCTTTTCAATAATGCTATCCAACTGTTCCCTCTCCTCTGTGGAGAGTGAGGTGATTAAATCATTCTCATACTGCTGGGCCAGGGGCACTATGCGCGCATATACCTCGCGCCCCTGCTCTGACAGGTTTAGTACTTGGCGGCGGCGGTCGGCCGGATCTTCTCTGCGGGTGACGTAGTCGCTCTTCAGCAGGGAGGAAACCGCTCGGCTGATCGCCACTTTGTCCATGGCCGTCTGCTCTACCAGCTCTGCGGCAGAAATATCGGGAAATCGCCCGAGAATAGCCATTACACGCCAAGCGGGAATGGTGAGATGGAAACGCGCACCATACGCTTGTGAGATGGCATTACTCACACGATTGGAGAGTACCGAAAGGCGGTATGGCAAGAATTTTTCCAGGCGCAACTCATCCTGCTTTATCACCGTTTGCGGTGCATTGTGGTCATTAGTCATGGCTGCTCTCACACCTGCCTGTCTGCGAACTCCGGTTGTACCAGATGCCCAATTTAACTAACATTGGTTTCAATTGTAACCACTGTATGTGCATTTTTTGAACTGGGAATTCCTGGGGCACCGGACGAAATTGGTCGCACAGTATAGGGTTTTTTACGCCATTCTGGTTAATCCAATGCCGTTTAAACGTAAAAAACAGGTGCGATCAAACAGCGGGGCGCTCAGTTCCCTGCCCCACCCCAAGTGCCCGGTTAGCAAGAAGCGAGGCCGCCAATGAACAAGTGGATCCGCTTCCCCCGCGTTGAAGGGAAGACCAGCCGCCAGGCCCATGCGGACTTCCCCCCCAACACCTTCGAGCGAGAGATGGGCAAAGAGGGGTTCTTTGGCCCGTGCACGCACTTCTACCATAGCCACCCACCAACTGGCTGGAGCGAGTTTGCAGGGCCCATGCGGCCCCACGCATTTGACGGTACGAAGATCCCGCATTCAGGCAATAGCCCCTGGGATCAAAGACCACTCCTGTGCAATAAGAACAGCCTGATAAGTCTGTGGACTTGCCGGGAACCCATGGATCATCTGGTTCGCAATGCCGATGGCGACCAACTACTGTTTGTCCACAACGGCAGCGGAGACCTGTTCTGTGATTTTGGCCACTTAAGCATCCGCGATGGTGACTACATACTCCTCCCCCGCGGTACCCTGTGGCGCCTGTCCCCCACGCGAGACGAACCCCTGGAACTATTGTTGATAGAGGCAACCAGCGGCCATTTCCAGCTGCCGGAGAAAGGCATTTTGGGCCCCAATGCTATTTTTGACGAGGCCATCTTGGATGTTCCATGCATCGACAAAGCCTTTCTCGCCCAACAGGAGGAAACACCATGGCAGGTGGTGGTTAAAGCCCGCCAACAGCTATCCAGGATCACCTACCCCTTCAATCCGCTGGATGCCGTCGGCTGGACCGGGGACAATCTAGCGGTCAGGGTGAACTGGCGTGATATACGCCCAGTTATGAGCCATCGCTACCACCTCCCCCCTTCCGCCCACACCACTTTTGTCGGCCCCGGCTTTGTGGTCGCCACTTTTGTACCCCGCCCGATCGAAAGTGACCCCGGCGCACTCAAGGTGCCGTTTTTTCACAACAATGACGACTATGATGAACTGATTTTTTACCACCGAGGCAACTTTTTCAGCCGCGACAACATCCATCCCGGCATGCTCACTCTGCACCCCACGGGCTTCACCCACGGTCCCCATCCAAAGGCCTTTGCCGCCGGCGCTAAACACGCGAGAAAGGCAACCGATGAGGTAGCCGTAATGATCGATAGCCGATCTCCTTGGGATATATTGCCAGATGCCCATGCGATAGAGTGTGAGGATTATGTTAACTCCTGGAAGACGCCATAGCCTCCAGAGAACAGAAACAATACAGTAAGCGGCAACTCCCCCTGCTGCCGCCAGAATAACGCGTAAAATAAAGGGAAAAAGAGAATGGACCTTTACGGATATTTCCGCTCCTCCGCCAGCTACCGAGTGCGCATAGGTCTCAATTTAAAAGGCCTCAGCTATGACTACCACCCGGTCAATCTATTAAAAGGCGATCAACACGGTGAGCACTATCGCAAACTAAATCCCCATGGCCTATTGCCAACCCTCAATGACGGCGATACCAGCCTCACTCAATCACTAGCCATTTTGGAATGGCTGGATGAAACACACCCAGAGCCCGCATTACTACCCAAGGGAGCGGAAGCCCGTGCGTATATTCGCGCACTCGCACAGAGTATTGCCAGCGACATTCAGCCACTGCAAAACCTTCGTGTACTCAAATATTTAGTTTCTGAGTTCAAAATCACGGAAGAGCAAAAAATTCTGTGGATCCAACAGTGGATTCACATAGGTTTTGCCGCCCTTGAAAAGCAGTTAAAACCGACCCCCTTTGCCGCAGGTGACACACCTGGGCTATTTGAATGCTGCCTGCTGCCCCAGGTATACAATGCCGAGCGCTTTGGAGTAGATATGAATCAATATCCTAAAATTCAAACAATGGCTGCAACTTGCAATGAACTGTCGGCCTTTATCGAAGCCCACCCACAAAGTCAACCAGACAGCACGGTATAACTGAGCGCTTCAGGTGTTCGGGCGACCGGACACCTGAGCAAACGCTGAACAACCGGTCAAATACTACACCGCCTCTATCCATCCTCCTCTTAACAAACCCCAACACCTATCACATTCTTTATGCTTGCCTGCCACGGCAAGCTGTGGGTAATATCCCTGACAATAATTACAAGAAATTATTGCAATATTGGCCTTGGCCTCTAATGACCCAATCCGACGAGATCAATAAGATGCACCCCGAGCAACAAACATCGGCAAAAGAGAGAGAAGCCATCGAGCATGTCAGAAAGCTCAGAGGCTTTTATCAGCACCTGATCACTTACCTGGTGATCGTTTCTGGCCTTATTCTCGCCAACTTAATCCTAGCCCCAGAATATTTATGGTCCCTTTGGGCCGCTCTGGGCTGGGGTGTTGGCATCACCTCCCATGCAATACGCACCTTTAAGCCATTTTCGATTTTTGGGCCCGAGTGGGAAAAGAAGCAGGTTGAAAAACGGATGGGTAAAAAGTAGCGCTATTTACTAGCAAGAAGGCAATAGAAACTCTACTTGTTAAGAAAAAATAAAGAGCCGGTAACTCCTCACCTTATTTATCTCTGCACTTTTCGCAGAATAAAAATCCCCACCCCTATCATCCTTACTCACACAAAAAAAAGCCTACTCGCAGTCTGAGTAGGCCCTTCAATTAAATAATAAGATTTGGTGCTCCCCAGAAGTGGAGCACCAAATTTATTAGGGTTTATGCGCTAGCTTGCCAGCTGGAAGCAATTGCAGTGTTAACCTGCTCTTGTTCCTCTGAGGTCAAAGTAATTTCACCACCAGAGGGTGCTCCAAAGGATGCCATGGCTGTAACCAATTGCTCAATATCACTATTAGAGATCACGGTATCGTTAGTTCGTACGTTATCTAATTGGTTTGAAGTATTAGCAAACCAATCTTGTACAACAACCTGATCCTGGCTACCAAGCAGATCTACAACCAAGTCATCACCTTGTTGACTAAACCACAAATCCGCTTCATCAACGCCCTCGGCAAATTGTAGCTCATCATTACCAGAAGAATTCGAGAAGTTATTTATGGTGTCAACGCCATCACCAGCGGCAAAATGATAGACATCATCGCCCTCTCCGCCAATTAGATAATCATTACCAGTACTACCATACAGATGGTCATCACCGGCTCCAGCATCGACAAAGTCTGCATCTGAAGAGGCAACGATAACTTCATTTGCAGAGCTACCAGTAGTCAAGGTACCAAAACTGCGCTCATCCGGTAACCCACTATAATCAGGGGAGCCTTGAGAGGCTGGATTGCTAATACCGAAAACCCCAAAGAGTTGGTCGGAAGATATTTCCTGGCCAGAGGAAAATTCGATCTTGTCGATAGCATGATCTCCCCCCTTGAAGAAATCCTTCAGCGTAATTTGATCGCTAGAACCGCTCACTTGTAAGATCAAATTATCCCCAGATTTTAAAAAGCCACTGGCAATATCGTTAAAACTAATACCTTCAAAGCGAAGGACATCTACCCCCCCTCCGGTATTATCGATAATGTCTTGACCATCTCCGGCACTGAATAGGTAAACATCATCTCCACGGCCACCAACTAGCAGGTCATTGCCAGTTCCACCAGATAGTTGATCTGAACCATTCCCCCCCTCTAGCTGATCATTCCCTGCATCGCCATTGAGCTGATCATTACCATTAAAACCACGGATTAAATCAACATTACCAGTCCCATCTAAGGAACTATCATTTCCAGAGCTGCCATCAATAATCTGGTCAAAAATATCCTGAGGCGTTGGTATCGCCATCCCAAAGGCACCAAAAATATCACTCGCAGTCAATTGGCCGCCGGTTTCAAATTCAATGGTTTCAACTAGGTTATCCCCTCCCAAGAAGAAATCCTTAAGTGTAATCTGATCCGGTCCTCCGTTAACTCGCAAAATCAAGTCATCACCAGACCCAACTAAACCTGAAGCGACATCATTCCAAGTAATGCCTCCCGAGAAGCGCAAAGTATCAACGCCTCCCAGTTCTTCAAGGACATCCTGCCCACCGGTGAAGATATAAACATCATCCCCTTCACCGCCATGGAGAACATCATTTCCTGCACCACCCGTAAGAGTGTCATCACCGGAGCCAGCTACAAGTATCTCATCCCCCGCAGTACCGGTGAGTACATCATTGCCACCTAACCCAGGTTGAGGCACAGGGTCGGTATTCCCATTGCCATCACCAGAGCCGGTATCGCCCTCATCGGGATCGGTACTACCATCTCCTGTGCCAGGATCAGTACCTTGGTCTCCGTCTCCATTGCCGGCATCAGTGGGCAATGCTGTTAACATGGAGTCAATATCTGCGGCACTTATTGAGGAGCCTCCATCTGTTGGCTGCACAAAACTGATAGCATAGTCCCCACCCAGGAAGTGATTGGTCACTCGCACTTGTTGCTGCAAGTCTTCGTCAATCAATATCACCAGATCATCGCCATCACGGTGGTAACTAAGGCGTGTCCTCTGGAGTCCGTCTAGGAAGAAGATACCATCGGTACCACCGCCACTATTGTCGATGGTGTTCACCCCAGGAATAGCCTTAAAGTAGTAGTGGTCATCACCTGCTCCACCAACCAACTGATCATTTCCATCCTCGCCGATGAGAATATCATTACCAGCACCACCAATGATTACATCATCACCACTACCGGTGTAACTGCCATTACCACCATATAATTGGTCAGCACCTTCACCGCCTTCAATTTGGTCGTTACCTCCCGCACCAAAGATAATGTCGTCACCATCAAGCCCCTGAATAAGATCTTGATTATTAGTGCCGCCCAGTTGCTCACCATTATTGCTACCAGTAATTACGTTATCGAAATCACCATTTTGCTCCCCAGCTACCAACTGATTAATCCTAGTGGTATTAATCATCGAAGTGCCAAATGGTTGTACCCAATCAATTGAAGCTTCGCCACCAAGGAAATGATTCTTAACTCGGACGCTATCGCTACTACCATCGTCGATAAGTATTAGCAGATCATCACCATCGCGTGTGAAGGTCAGGCGATCTTCAGTTAGGCCACTAGCAAAGTACACACCATCAGAACCACCGTCACTATTGTGAATAACGTCATGGCCATCACCAGCTCCGAATACATACGTATCATTGCCAGTGCCGCCGGTCAGCTCATCATCACCGGCACCACCACTCAGCTGGTCATCACCACTTCCACCAAGCAAGGTATCTTTACCTTCTCCGGCTTCAAAGTAGTCATTATCAGCACCACCATCCAATAGATCGTCGCCTTCGCCACCAAACAAACTATCTTCACCATCCTGACCAAATAACTGATCAGCACCTTCGCCACCTTGAAGAGTATCTCCCTTAAGGCCGCCTTCCAGATAGTCATTGCCAACACGGCCAACCAGATTATCTACACCGTCTCCACCAAAGAGTCGATCATCACCTTCTTCACCATCCAGGTAATCATCTCCGGCTTCACCATGGAGTTCATCATTACCCGTGCGCCCCCAAACCTTATCATCACCGCCACCGGCAAAGACTTTTTCATTGAGGTCACGATAACCGGTCCAAGAGTCGACGCCATCGGTTCCCAATGTCACCATCTGCGTTTCAAGATCCGCATCAGTAAGGACGGTTCCATCAGCAAATTCGAAGCGGTTAATCTTGAAGTGATCATTTGGTTCGCGGAACCAATTGCTAATAGCGATCTCATCGGTGCCGTTAAGATGGCGAATATGCAGGTCATCTCCCTGACGAATAAATTCCAGATCAGCAGAATTAATACCTGCACCAAACTGCAATGTATCCATTGAAGGGTCAACATTACTAAAGTTTTCACCTTCACGACGTTCGATCAGGGTGTCTTTACCATCCCCAAGGTTAAACTGGTAGATGTCATCCCCGAATGAGCCATACAGAGTATCGTTACCAGTCCCGCCCGCAAGAGTGCTTGCCGTGCCAGACCAGGTATCAGTGTCAGCAACCAGGGTATCGTCTCCTGAGCCCCCAATTAATGTTGCTGCACCCAGCCCGTACAGTTCGTCGTTATCGGCACCACCATCCAGCAGCCCTGTGCCTTCGAGCTTATCAGAGCCAGCATCGCCATAGAGCTCTCCAGAGCCGTATAGCTCATCATTACCCTCTCCACCGTGAAGCTCATCAGTGCCACTATCGCCATACAGGGTGTCATTACCTGCATCACCATACAGGGTGTCATTATCCTGGCCACCGCGTAACGTATCGTCGCCTTCTCCGCCATTCAGAGTGTCTTCACCACTTCCGCCGGAAAGGTCGTCATTCTCGGTTCCACCGTAAAGAGTGTCGGAACCGCTATCGCCGACAAGGACATCCTCTCCGGCATCACCGTGAAGCTCATCATCTCCAATACCGCCATACAGGGTATCGTTATTGTCGCCGCCCTTCAGAGTGTCATCGCCAAGCTCACCATGTAGCTCATCACTACCCCGACCACCTTCAACTTGGTCATTTCCGTCACCGGCATTAACCAAATCATCACCGCCTAAGGTTTGAATCACCTCGCTTGAACTAAACCCTTGGATAGTATCAGCGCTCTCAGTACCGGCTATTGCCTGGGCCACCAATGCCTCAAAGTCCCAAGTTACGCCATCACTAAAAGTAACGCTTTCAAAGCTGGAGCTTGCAGCAGTTAATTGTTCTCCAAGGAACTGATTACTTAGGGTAATTGCATCGGAAGAACCGGGGATACTAATGACCAGATTGGCCGCTTGACGACGCACTAAAACTTCACTCGAGGCAATATCAGTGAACTCCACACGATCTGCACCGGAGGTTTCACTAAAAGTATCGACTCCATCACCGCGCTTAAAGCGATAAATATCATCCCCTGCGCCGCCGGAAATATTATCGCTTCCGGTATCGCCTGAGAGAATATCGTTGCCCTCGCCACCACTCAATTGGTCATCACCCGCCCCGCCTGCCAGCGTGTCATTACCATCACCAGCATAAACAATATCATCTCCCCCTAGCGCTTCAATGACATCATCACTAGAGTAAGCATAAATAAGATCTGAAGCTTCGGTACCATCCAAGGTGAGTAATAGTAATTGGTCCGGACCTATAGATAGTGATTGGCCCGCTCCATATTCTATGCGTATACCGACAACTGGAAATTCATCAATAAAGAATGACTGTAAACTCAACTTATCATTTGGACTATCCGCAAATGTAACTTGCAGGCTCGTGCCACTACGGCGGAAAACTAAACTTTCCAGCGAGAGCTCTGACACATAGATGGTTACAACATCTTCATAGGAGTCAACAATAGTATCCTGGCCATCACCCTTAACAAATAAGTAACTGTTTGTACCAGCTCCTCCGTTTAGATGATCATTACCCTTACCCCCAGCTAAAAAGTCATTACCAGCTCCAGCCGTAATAGAATCGTTATCTTCCCCACCGTATAAAGTGTCATTCCCTGCCCCACCATCTAGTTGGTCGCTGCCAGAACCGCCTTTAATAGAATCATTACCGGCACCTCCATAGAGAAAATCGCGCTCGCCACCGCCCTCAAGCAGGTCATCACCTTCCTCACCTTTCAGTACATCACTGCCCTCATTGCCAAATAGCTGATCATTACCTGATCCACCATACAAGGTGTCCTGCCCTTCCCCACCGGACAGGGTGTCTGCACCTCCATGCCCGTAAAGTTCATCATCACCAGCTAACCCGCTGAGAACATCGTCGGAGCTATAGCCTTCTACTAAATCATTGTCAGTGCTAGCTTGTAAAACAAATGATTTTATATCTGCGATTGTCCATAGGGTTCCATCATTAAAAACAATTTCATCAATTGCAGTCCCATCACCAGCCTCTCCCCTAAAGTAATCAGTTAGCAGAACACTATCATTCTCTGAGGTAATAAGAAGTAGATCATCGCCGCTTCGCTTTACGTCCACCAAACCTGGATCTATGCCAATACCAAACTCCAACCGGTCCAATTTGTTTCCCGGTTCAGCAGCATTATCAATTACATCTTTACCGTGGCCCACCTCGAATATATAGTTGTCACTGCCTCGACCTCCGACAAGCCTGTCATCTCCAGCCCCACCTATAAGAAGATCATTGCCATCATCTCCCAGCAAAGTATCGTTACCTTCACCACCAGACAGACGATCATCGCCTCCCAAACCATGAATATTGTCATCGCCGCCTAAAGCATCAATCGTATCATTGGTAGTGGAGCCAAATACTAAATCACTATCTTCAGTCAAAGAGGATGCTATTAACAGATCTAGTATCTCCGACTGCTCTAATGCACTTCCGTCAGCAAAATATATTTTTTCAATCACACCAAAATCTAAGGTGCCATCAAAATCAAAGAAATTATCTATACGTACTGAGCCAGCATCACTACCATCTAGATTTTTAACTGAAATCCAAACCGAGGTAGCGTCTCTAGAAAATTCAATGTTCTCCTGGCTAATGCCCTCACCAAAGACAATTTGATCAAGCCCGCCACGATCAAGGATTACATCATCACCATACCCAAGGGAAAAATGGTAACTATCACCGCTACTATATCCATAAAGTCGATCATCTCCTTCAAGGCCATAAAATATAGTGCCACTACCAACCCCATTCAGAAAGTCATTATTAGAGGTACCAATCATTGATGAAAAGTCAAAGAAAGGAGCTAGGTCAACACTGGTAGCTGCGATCGCCTGGAAAGCCGCATCCCTTTTATCTCGGTAACTGGGAGAATAGGTGCCCAAGTCCGTAAGAACACCAATAATGCCAGCAATACGCTCACTTTCACCATTCTCAAGCATTGTCATTAGGCGACCTTGCAAGCTATCCCAATCGACAGTGATCGAGTGAGCATCTGAACCAAAGGCAGACTGAATAATGTCAAGCTCCTCGGCGTACTCTGTTTGTGCAAGGATTTGCGCAGCTGTAAATCGTTTAAATTCCTGATATTCAGCAATCAGAATGGGAGCAGCCTGCCCATGAGGATTTGGGTCACGTTCGCCCCAGCACCAAGTGCCCATGTAAGGACGACCCACCAAATTTTCTAAAGTCACAAGCTGGCGAGCATCCATTACGTGACCATAAATTTTGCTAGGATCTCGACTGTAGGGATCAACATCTTCTGCGCCAGCCCAACGATAAATCAAATTATCCAAAGCGGCATCCCTGCTTATTTCATCAGGGGCAGAAATATATTCTTCCAGAAGGGATTTTAACTCAGGATCTAATGACATGGCCTGATGAAGGTCATGTACATTACCAAAACCCTTCGCATTAGCCATAAATAGCACATCAGATGACAATTCGACTACACCATTATTTATGCGGCGAGTAGAGTCGACTTTAAACCATACATCTGCTGCAGTTGAAGCAGTGCCATCACTAAGCATAACGGTTGCAATCTGCTTATGCTCATGGCCGTGAGAGTCTATTAAATCAGACGCCATATAGGATGTACCTATTGATAGCACTCCACTATCAGATAGGCTATATAATTCACCAGCATCGCTTATACCGTTGCCATTGATATCTCGCCATATTTGCAATGCACTATATGAGGTATCGGAAGCATCAATAACACCATCGCCATTGGAATCGTACTCTGTAAGAGCTAAGAATCCATGCTCTGCTTTTTCACCATTATCCAAAATAGTGTGATTTCCAAATAGCTCCGCGCCACTTGTTATACGACCATCACCGTCTAAATCGTATACTAAAAATCCATCATCCGGGCTAATCCAGCCGGACAATTCACTCAGTCCATCACCATTTAAATCAAAATAGCTGGAACCGATGGCAAGAGTCTCTATACCATCACCATCCAGATCTATAACGATAGGTGATGTTGTATCTTCCGCATCATCGGTATCTGGAGTCTCATCTTCTTGCTCATCATCGTCCTCCTCATCTTCAAGGACAATATTCAAAGAACTGTTGTCTTTATCATAATTATGAATTTTAAGGCCACCATTGATAGTCAAAGTACTACCACTCAAGACATATACATTACCACGACTATCTTTATATTCATTTTCAGGATCATCTTCCTTTCGAGACCCACCAGTAAGAAGCTGATTATTTAAATAAACACTTCCATTTCCATCTTCATCAGTAATCTCATCCTCATCATCAGCCTTATAAATATCATCACCTTTTCCGCCCTCTAGGATGTCAGCGCCCTCTCCTCCATCAAGAAGATCATCTCCACTGTCTCCATAAAGTTTATCGTTTCCTGCACCACCAAAAAGTTCATCTTTTGATGTATCGCCCGTATCTAATTCATCCTGAGCATACAAAATATCATTATCATCACCGCCATAAAGCTTATCTTCGCCCTTTCCACCGTAAAGAAAATCATTCCCACCTAAACCATATAAAAAGTCATTTCCATCTCCGGATGATAAAACTTGCCTATCTGTGCCCCTGCCAATCAAGAGATCCCTAGAATCGCCGGCAGGAGCAGAGTCCCACCCCACATAGTGCCCATCAGTACCTGGATCAAAAAAAGGAACAATTACTGCACGATCAATTTCCTGCCCATCAGTATAGTTTTGGCCTGCAACTATTGAACCAGTGTTATCAGCACCTAAATAAGATAAACGCTTGGGTATTCCAAGCTCATCATAGATGGCAGCCTCCGCTCTTAGAGTATCCCCTTGATAATCCGACTGACTATCCCAATTATCGACAACCTCGCCAAAAAGATGTACAAGCTCATGTACTAGAATCGATTCAACAGAGAATGCGACCGCATTACCTTCGGAGGTGATATATGAAAAATCATTGCCTGCTACACTAGGATCAAATTGAACCACCCCGCTTCGAACCCTGGCTGCATCTTGCACATATTCAATTTCAACGAGAAGCTCAGAGTAATCATCAAACATACTTCGTAAAGTGCTTGATCCGTTATATATATTTTCAAGGGCACCTAAAATTATTGATTTATCAGATTCAGAATAATCGTTTAACCTTAGCCTTGCTTTAAACTCAAGAAATGACACGTTAAAATCCTTAATTAACACAAATACTATTCATTAAAGCCCTCGATCAACCTTGAACGAGCCCACATTAATATATCCACTAGCATCCAAAATATTATCGACCTTTAAATCAATAAACTCATCTCCCTTCAAGCAAATATTAATTAGACTAACAGTTAAATTTGGATAAACTTTTAACGAGTGCTCTAAAACCTGCCCCAAATCTGGAAAACTTGAATCATGAGCCCCTGCATTAGGAGAAGTAGAAAACAACCAAATCAGATCTAGCGGTATCATTTTCGAAAAATAGACCTCTTTCTCTTTTATAGAAAAACGATGCCAGCCATTAGCGAAATAGTTTAAAAACGACCTATATTCATGCCATTTAATTATTAACCGATCTAAACCTACATCTCTTCCAGCAGCCAACGTATATTGATCAAAGATATACTGCCTTTCAGATCTATTTATTATTACATGCAATCTCTTATCTCCACTTTTATCGTAGAATGAGCCAACATGCACCCATGGCGATGTAACCTTACACAGATAGTCTTCATCTGGCATCACTTCGGACGGAGGATCAATAAACTGTGCACCCCCAAGCTCTGCAAGTCTCCTCTCATACCCTTCTTTATTCGCAGCGGCAATTCTTCGCCTAAAGGATTCTGAATCCCAAACCGCTAAAGGTCTATCAATGAAGGAAACCGTCATCAAAGGGTCGCTTTCGCCCTTGACGTAACACACCTCCTTAGAATATTCATCTGAGATCCGGGATAACATATTTTCGACAAAATCATTAAAAGCTTTCTTTTTTAAGCTTGAACCTGGAAGAAATAAAAACCCATACATTTCACCTAATAGAAGATCATCATATATGCCGACATTTACCGTTGCTTTATTGCACTTTACCAAATCCTGCGCCAGCACAATAACTGGACTTACAAACAAAAAAATGCAAACTAAAAACAACTTGACTACCCCCCCCCTCATAGACTTCCCCTTAAAATCAATTACAAAATACAAGCCAAAAGACAGAAGCCAAGAACATTAACTCTCCATCAATGGACTTTATTTACACCAAAGCAAAGAAAGATAAAAAACATAAATTCCTCCCCTACCAGCCATGACCTCCACCGCCATCAATATCTTCAACGAAAGCCTGACAAACATACCATCTGCTGAACTTTATTTTATTATAATTTTAGGCACACCCTGTAAACCGGTCACAGATGCCATTCTTAAATAGCACCTATCGAGAAAACTGCAAACCTTACGTTAACAACTCTGGCTTTAGCAAGATTAAATATGTCAATCTTAATTTCTGCCGATCACCTCTCACTTGCAAATCTTATTTATTCATTAAGAATGAAATAGCTCAACACCCACCTCACCTTACTTCGGAATAACCAACATTAGCTCTTTTGCTGGGATAACAAAATATCTCTACATTACACATAACTGTCCGGAATTATGAAACCTACTTTTTATCATTGGCTTTAGAGCGCAACAATCTGCAAAATATCTCAAACACTCCTAAGCAACATCAAACATTTGTACATTTTACCAAATCATTATGAGCCTGACTTATTTGCTCTTTTGTGTTTTTTGAAACACATCGCGCCCTCCAGCTCCTCAACTATAAGCTTTGAACCAGACTAATCACTGTAGAGCCTGCCAAACATCCTCCCATCTGATATTTCCTTAGAAAACTATAATTAGCACCCATATTGACATGGTTAACCATTCCAAAAAATTACGTCACTCTTCCAATGTAAACTTTTACAGAATCGATCATCACCTGAAAAATCATAGAAACTAATGCTCACCCACCTACTCCCTTTAAAAACAAACAAAAAACTCTAGAAACCAATGCAAATAAACACAGAAAAAGATGAACAGGCAATACAGCAAGAAAATGAAAAAATTAGACTATCTTTAAGGCCCTCAAATAACCTCAACTTTCTGCTCGAACCAGCATCAATTTCAACATCAATGAGCCAAAGAGCACAATAGACCCCAACAAAAAACAAGATAGCTAAATATAACTTTGAAAACTAACAAAAGATCTATCATGATTTAATCGCTTCAACCTAGAGCCACAAACCCAAAACGCAATAATAAAAGACCGAAGCCGGCACAAGGGGAACAATAGAAAATCCAAGAATCCCACAGTTGCCTGCAATCCAATTACGGTTTTTTATACTAGACAAATCCGCCCCAAACATAAAAATTAAAAATTTCACCCCAACAAAACGTCAAAACTCAACACTTACCTCTCCATTAAACTACTTTCTTTATATCTAAGCATCGGCGCCAAAAAGAACTCAATAACTCTTCGCTTGCCAGTCTTAACCTCAGCCATTACCGACATCCCTGGTGAAAGCCTGACAAATCTACCATCTACAGCAAGCCCCTTTTGCTGCAGCCTTAAGCGCGCCTTATAAACCAACCCCAGCTGCTCATCTTGAATAGCATCATCAGAAAGATCCACAAGCTCCGCATCAATTACCCCATATTTGGTAAAGTTAAAGGTATCGATCTTAACTTCTGCCGACTGTCCCTCATGAACAAACCCTATATCCTTATTAAGAATATAAGCCTCGACTTCCATATCACTTTGATCAGGAACGACCAGCATTAATTCTTGCGCGGGAGTTACCACACCACCAATCGTATGTATGGCTAGCTGCTGTATTGCGCCATCAATTGGGGCGGCTAAATGGTATTGCTTGCTTCGCTGCTCCGCTTTAAGCTTTTCCTCATAGAGAGAAGCCTCTCGAGTACGAATATCGTGTAATTGTTGTAGAGCTAACTTATATTGCTGATGTAGAAGCGCTTCTTGCTGGGCTTCATTTGCAGCCATGGAGGCCTGCAACTGAAGCAGGCTCGCCTGCCGAATACTGATATCCTGCTCTACTTCAATTTGGCTCTGCTTTACCTCTAAATACTCCATGCGAGCCCCAAGCTTTTTCTTCTGCATAACTTCATAGGCGTTGACTCGCTCATTCAACACCTCTAGCAGGCGTTTATTTTTCGTAACCTCCGCCTCTGTCATTTTGTATTCAGCGGCCATGCGTACCGACTCTCGTTGAAGAGAAGTGAGGTTTGCAGTAAATTCTGCTGCCTCCTGCTGCAATAGCACTTCATATTTTCCTTTATAGGGAGCGAGCCCTGGAAGCTGTACAGAAAGGCTGGGCAATGACTGACGCTCAGAGGAAAACCAGTTCGTTAGGGCTTCCAGTCGGTTGCGATGCAAAGCGGCATCCCGCCATTCCTGATTAAGCCTACGAACATCTGCGGCAGTTATAGAAGTATCTAGAGTAATTAATGGGTCACCGGCCTTCACTTTCTGCCCTTCCTTTACATGAATGGCCGCTACCGCGGCCGTTTCCAGCGGCTGGATAGTCTTTACTCTTTCACTGGGAATCACCTTGCCCTGAGCCGTGGCCACAATATCAATGCGACCAAAGCAGGCCCAAAGGATCGCGATAACAAACAGCAAGACAATGGACCACATAATTGCACGCCCCAAAGGCGGAGGGGGCGTTTGCTCGACCTCAATCGCCGCAGGACGAAAGCTATGGATTTCCTTATCACTTAAAATCGCCTCTTTAACTGGGGATGCAGGCAACCATTTCATAGGTGTCCCTCCTCCAGTTGCCCAGTTTGCGGCACCGCCTTAAGCTTGGGGGTATGGTTTTGATAGCTATGCAAACGAGCGTAATACCCCTCTTTCTCAATTAGTTCGTCATGAGATCCACTTTCAACAATATCTCCTTTTTCCACGACAATAATCCTATCTGCATGGCGAACGGTAGAAAGGCGATGGGCGATGATAAAGACCGTGCGATTCTTACATATATGCCGCATATTTTCTTGAATAATACGTTCAGACTCATAATCTAAAGCACTGGTAGCTTCATCAAAAATTAAGATCCTGGGATTGGTAATCAGCGCACGCGCAATCGCAATTCGCTGCCTTTGTCCGCCAGAGAGAGAGGCACCCTGCTCCCCCACCGGGGTGTCATAACCTTCTGGTAACTCCACAATAAAATCGTGTGCACCAGCCAACTTTGCGGCCTGGACGACCCTTTCCATTGATAAACTCGGGTCAACTAGAGCAATATTTTCTTTTACGGACCGGTTGAACAGTCGGTTTTCCTGTAAAACCACACCCACCTGCCTGCGCAGCCAAGATGGCTCCATCTGTGCTAAATCAATACCATCCACAAGCACACGACCGCTCTCCGGAACATACAAACGCTGCACAAGCTTAGTGAGCGTACTTTTACCAGACCCCGAACGTCCGACAATACCAACAACCTCCCCCGCCCTTACCTCCAAAGAAAGCTGACGAAGTATTTGTGGCTGACCCGGTGCATAACGAAAAGAAATATTGTCAAATGTGACCTGACCATTAACTTTTGGTAGTGTTGTTCGATTTGGATTGTGGCCCGGCTCCGTTGGGGTATTGAGAATATCTCCTAGCCGCTCAATGGATATCCCAGCCTGCTGAAAATCCTGCCAAAGTTGAACCAACTTGAGAATAGGGCCACTTACTCGCCCAGCAATCATATTAAAAGCGATCAGCTGCCCAATGCTGAGCTCATTGCTCATCACCAGAGTGGCGCCAACCCATAGAATCAACACGGTTACAATCTTATTGATGAGCTGTGCAACTTGACCGGAGATATTCCCAAGATTGCTTGCTTTGAAAGATGCAGCAACATAGGCCGCAAGATTCTCTTCCCAGCGCTTCTGCATCTGCGGCTCTACCGCCATTGCCTTAACCGTTTCAATACTGGCTATTGACTCGGTTAAGAATGCCTGGTTTTCAGCGCCCCGCTTAAACTTTTCATCCAAACGGTTTCGTAGAATTGGGGTAATGTAGACAGAGAGCGCCACATAAAATGGAATAGAACCCAATACTATCCATGTCAATGTGGGGCTGTAGAAATACATAACAGCAAAGAAAACGATGGTAAAAAATAGATCGATCACCAAAGTTAGTGCAGAACTCGTAATAAAATTACGAATTGTGTCCAGTTCGCGTACCCGGGCAACCGTATTACCCACCTGTCGAACCAAGAAATAAGCAATCGGCAGTCGAGTCAAGTGATGATACAACTTTGCCCCAAGTGTGACGTCTACTCGGTTAGTTGTATGAGTAAATATATAGTTACGCAAGCCATTCAGTAACACATCAAATACGGATATGACAATCAAGCCAAAGGCCAGCACATCCAGTGTTGTCACCCCCTTATGTACAAGCACCTTATCGATCATTACCTGGAAGAAAAGAGGCGTAATCAAAGCAAAAAGCTGGATAAAGAAGGAGGCAACTATTATATCTCTCAGTAAGTGCTTATACTTTAGGATTGCCGGAATAAACCAGCTAATATCAAATTTTCCTTTACTCCCCGGTAACAATGATCGTTTTGCAAGCAAAATAACACGGTCGTCCCACAAAGAGAGAAAAGCCTCTTTCTCCAACTCCTCAGGCTGGCCGCCGCGCCCAAAATGAATAAGAATTTTGCCTTCTTGAACGCCGGCTAATACAGCAAAAGTACCATCTTTCAACGACACAATAGCAGGCAAGGCAAGACTAGAAAGCTTCTCCCATGAAGTCTTGAAGGCGTGCGCCTTAAATTTAAGATACTTTGCCGCCCGAAGAATCTCTGCTTCAGAAAAGGATGTTTCACCAGAGCAAAACTCATGGCGTAACTGATCAGCATCGGCGGGTACTTGGTGGAAACGTGCCACCAATAGGAAGGCAGACAGACCTGTGTCCACACTCCTTTTGGACTGAGAAAAACCCATCTATTACAACTACCGCTTGGTCTACAACTGCGGCACAAACCTACACAAGAAAATTCGACCTTTCAATAAAAAAACAAATCGAGCCAAAAGATAACCTTGAATCTTCTACAGACTTCACAAACTATAAAAATCATAATGAAAATAATAGATTTTTATCTGAAAATGCGCAGCCACTCCGAAAATATTAACCCTGACATGCACAACTATTCACATTGACACAAAAGTCACTTTATTCAGATTGCACTTAAAAACACCCAGCGGAAAAGATGTATGTTGACGCTTACATGAAAGCTCTCTACCCACTCACCCTATTAAAAATAAATGTAACGGCGTTTTCATACTTAAAATATAAATTATCAACTTTATTACTTGAAACCAAGACTCACCCACTTAAGCCCTTTGATACATATGACTTACATATTCAAGAACTCCCTTATCCACCTTACTTTATCATTTGTAACTCTGTACAGTATCTGTCTATCTGCAAGTACAGACACGGTATTTCAAGCCAGCCATGCCGACAGCCACCACCGCATAGACCAGCTCTACTACCTCCAGCCCCACAACAGCTACGTGCGCCTGGAGGCCAGTGATCGCCTCACAGACTGGCTGGATAAGGGGTTTCGCTCACTGGAACTGGATGTTGTCGACCACGGCCCCTGGCAGGGAAGCAGCTACGGGCCCTATGTCGCTCACGGTCAGAATGATATCGGTAATCATATGTGTGGGAGTAATGGCAACGAGGATCGATTGGTTCACTGCCTAGACGACATCAAATCCTGGCTCGCGAACAACGAACTTAGTGCGCCGTTGATGCTTTATATTGATATGAAGCCCAATAGCAATTGGCTGAGTGCCTGGCATGCGGATGAGATCTATCTGCTGGACCAATATATTCAGCAGGAGCTGGGGGATCTGCAATTCAGTTATCAGGAACTCATCACGCACTTACAGGCAAGCTCCCCCTCCACAGACTACCGCAACACGCTGAAAAATATCGGCTGGCCGACATTGAGTGAACTGCACTCCAAGAATAAAAAAGTATTGGTAGTATTTACTGGTGGCCAGAGCGGTAATGTCAACAATCGTATGGAGTCGGCACTGGACGGCTACAATCTTCATGCTTTCCTGTGCCCCGATATTGATACCGCCGATCCCGAGGAATTTTCTGGAAATATTGATTCAATCGATTCTAACAGCTCCAGGCGAATAGTTTGCGGTAATGTAAAGGCGGGCGACCACCACCAAATAACCGCTAACGAAGCCGCCAGTAGCAAGCAGTTGATGCACCTGTGGAGCAGCTCTGGCGACTTTAGCAATACCGATTTTGCTTATGCTTACCTCGCAGTTGCACACGGCGCTACAGCTATAGGTATGGACCCCTCTAACGTTGCTAACACCCCAGAATATACCAATCAGGCAATTCCTTTTGTTGGTGTTCGACGCAGTTTACCCGGCTATATGCGCCTTCACCCCGCCTCGAATAGCGATCTGTGTATGACCGTATCCCAAGGCTATGGCAATGGTTCCAACCTAACCATGCGTAGCTGTGATACCAGCCACGAACAGCAGTTTGTCTATACTGCCGAAGGCCAGCTGCGGCCCAAGGCTAATAATAAATACTGTGTCGATTACAACACCGGGAGCGCTGACAACGGCGATAAAATGCATTTATGGGATTGCGATGGCGGCAACTCAGAAAAGTGGAAAATTCAGCTAGACGGCACCATTCAGAATCGCGACAAGAATTGGGGCTACTGTATGGATGCCCCAGGAAATTTAGCCAAGGAGGGAGAGCACTTGCAGGTTTACCAGTGTGACAGCAACGATGTAAGTCAAAAATTTGTATTGGAGGCCGTTTCTGACTGGGAACAAAACCGTTTTTAAAACTCTCCGTCCATAAAAAAGGGCATCTGTGAAGATGCCCTTTAAGGGTACTTCCCTACCGCCTATCTGCAGCGCCTCAACAACCACCCGCGGAAGCCCCAAATACCTCACACTGTAAAAAGAGCTCACCCTCACTCTGGGCAAGCGACATTGGCACCGATCAACAGATACTATTGCGCGCCGATAGTACGGTAGCGCACTGGGAGCTGATGGTACTAATGAATCACCTAGCGGAGGAGGTGGAGGAAACCCCCAAATCTATTGAGCAACCGAAACTCGCCCTGCAAGGGGATACAACCGACGATGCCAATGATGATACAGTGGTAAAGCACAGCTTCTCTAGCTACCAAGGTAACCGAAGCGGAGCTCGTCGTTGGGCATGGCTGTTCCAGTCGAGTTTTTATACGTTAACAAACCGCACAGTACTCTCGAGCCCCCGTATTTCCACTAGCGACACCTCCTGCTGATACCTTGAAGCAACTGACCAAACGAACACATATACATGCTGCAAATATAGCGATGTCGTAATGAGCCAAACTTTGAGCTCCTTAATGAAAGAATCCACTAAAGACAGCACATTGCCCTACACGCCGCCATTGGCAAAGGGCTGGATGCGCTAGCTACGGGGTGCCGCCGCTTGCTTTTGCCATTTTCCATATCTGTAGCCTCTATTTGCTCAGTTTCACCATCAGCGGTATCAGCTGCGGCGCTTATGGGATCTGACCCCCTACGGAACCCAAGGAATAGAGACACTCGTAATTTTTAACGCTATAGTCCCCCAAAATTAATTTCTCTGGGGGCAGAATGTACAACGCTGTACTTTTCATTCACTTGCTTGGTGCAACAGTTTGGACCGGCGGGCACCTAATACTGGCTTGCACAATATTACCCAATGTTTTTCGGGATAAGGACATCGCATTTCTTTCCCGATTTGAGAGCCACTACGAAAAAATAGGCATCCCCGCTCTGATCATTCAGATTCTATCTGGGCTCTATCTCGCTTACACCCTACTGCCAGACTTGTCCCAGTGGTTTGATTTCTCCCACCCAGTTTCTCGCCTGGTCGCCTTCAAACTTATTTTTCTCGCTTGCACTTTCCTACTGGCCATAGATGCAAGACTTCGAATCATCCCAAACCTCTCTAAGAATAACCTTAAGTCGCTTGCCTACCATATTATTCCGGTTACGGTGTTATCAGTTCTTTTTGTTTATGTGGGCATCTCATTTAGAACTGGCTGGCTTTTTTAATAAATCACGATAAACAACCTATCTGAGAAATTCAAACAATGATTAGACCCGCTGAGCAAAAGGATGCAAACGCAATAGCTACGATATACAACCATTTTATTTTAAACACTTCTGCCACCTTCGAAGAGCAAGAGGTCAGCGAAGATGAAATAATCAACCGCATAAAATTTATTCGGAATTCCAATCTGCCATGGCTAGTGAAACAAATACATGGAGAAGTCATTGGCTATGCATACGCTTCAAAATGGAGGGAGAGAAGTGCCTATCGATTTTCAGTGGAATCAACGGTTTATATTGCGAACGATATGAAATCGAAAGGCTTGGGTACAGAACTATATTCTGTGCTATTTACCCAACTGAAAGAAAGGAATATCCACAATATAATTGGTGGAATCACACTACCCAACCCTGCAAGTGTCGCTCTCCATGAGAAATTGGGTATGAAGAAGGTTGCGCATTTTGAAAAGGTTGGATTTAAATTTGGCCAATGGCTCGACGTGGGTTACTGGCAGGCCCAGCTAGATTCTTGAACCCACCAACTTGAAACAAGTAAATAGGCAGCCTTTTTTAAGCCCACTTGACCCCGCAGGGCAATTTAAAACTACTATATTCCAAATGAATAACACGACGACGCCCCGGCAAACGAGCTTTATTCGAGGAGTGAAGGATATAAGGGCACATAACTAATACATCTCCTGCTCTTGCCTCACACGATACTGAGCCTCCTTTAGCTACAAACTGCCTAACCGCCTCAGCGCCCATCACTCCCTCTCGTTGACTATAGGGCAGCACCCATAGGCAACCATTGTCAATACCGGTATCATCAAGATGCACCCTTAGAGTGATCATTTCCTTTAATACATGCAAAGGAGGCTGCACATGGTGAACCCCATCCTTCAAACTCCAGGGTCCCCACGCAGAGCCATCAAATGGCGAGGAAACAGCTACCGTCTTATCCTGATACCAGGGAACAAACCAGTTATTCTCCTCACTTTTATCAAATAGAATGGCTCTCACCAACTGGGCAGGCTTCGATAAGTATGCATGTACCAAGCCTAAAATTGGGCCCGACTTTGCCAATAAAGCGATGGACAAAAATTTCTTTTCTGCGGAACGTATACCACCTCTTCGACTAGCAAGTGTTAAATCTACTAAATTAGTCTGCAGGGCCACTAATTGATTGTCAGACATAACATTACGGATCATGGCATAGCCACACTCAAGCTCACTCACTTTAAATAACCTCACACAGCCCACTGAGAAGAACTTGGCCATCAGGCTTCTCTGCTTGTTGGGCGCTTTGGAAAAATTCAAAATCATTTACCTCCATATTCTGCATAGTGCCACCGGATCACGCCCTCCGCTTAACAGAGAGAGAGGCGCAAGCGCTACCGGCATTCCTTTAGCTATAGGGCAAATAGGCTTAAATTACGTAAAAATCTCCCAAAAAAGAAAAAAGTGCCATGGTTCACATTTTTAGCGTGCAATGCGTGCTAAATTTGCTCCATTCAAGTCGAGGTCAGCTTGATTGATAGTCAGATGTTTATACGCTGGCAAGCGCGCTGTAAAGTAGTAAATCCCAACTCATATGATATGTGTCCGATAGGGCCCCTATACTCATCAGCAGACAATTTAGCAGTATGTCCTCCATATTTAAAAGTGAATATTTACTTACAGCTATCACGCTGTAGTAAGTTTCTCGGATGCCGCGTTATTGCAATTATCATTGAGGTTACTCAGCGCCTGGAATTTGATTACAGGCCCCTATCCTCGCCCGCAAATTGCAAGGGGCTATTCATCCCGCGGCACTGCAAGACAGTGTATATAAAGGGCCCAGTTAGAAAAATGGCTTGCGCAATTGTGCTCAATTTTTTTCAGAAGACCCATGCCAGCCATTGCACTAAGAAGACTAGTGACCTGGCTATCGATGATTTTTAACTTAAAAGATAATCTTACGTACCAGCATACCTTCAACGATGGGCATGGGTGCAACAGACTCAAGAGCTGACTTTTTCCACAACGAAGAGATTTATTTCAATGAGCACTGACAAAAGCAATGACTCCACACCATTTCTAGCAGGCATGAGTGCTGGTGAACAGCAATCATCTCTCTCGAATTCAGGCGCAAAATCAGTGCTGGGGCAGGGGATCAATTTTCGCGGTGAGCTGATTGGCACCGAAGATCTTCACGTAGAGGGCACAGTCGACGGCACCGTTATTATGGTTGGTCACAACCTTTCTGTAGGTACCGGTGGTGCAGTAACCGCTAATATTCATGCGAAAAATATTGTTGTAGAAGGCACTCTGGATGGCGATGCACTTGCCGACGAGCTGATCGAAATTCGCAATACTGCACAAGTGAATGGAAATCTTATTGCACCAAGAATCAAGCTGGATGACGGTGGTAAGTTCCGCGGCTCGATGGACATGGTAGATACCGACTCCGAGATGAAGGAGCGCCATAAAGAGTTCTCCGATCGCCTGGTACACCCTGACCTGCCAGCGACAGAGGACAAGCCCGCAAACCGTGCGCAGAATAACGCTCCCTACGTCTCCAGCAGCACTTCTGCAACTGATTCATCGCGCCTATCTGACACCAGCGATTACTTATTCGGCTCCAAGGAGACCGAAGAGGAAGCTGAGGAAAGCTGAGCTAATAACTTCAGATAATCCTCAATTTAGGCCCCGGCTTTTGCCGGGGTTTTATTTGGTGTGGAAAATATGTTGCAGCATCACTCGTTTGGCACTGCCGCCCTGGTGGATGAGGTCATTCAACCTGGCAGTAAAGTTTTGGATCTGGGGTGCCTGTCATTTGGCACCACACAAACCTTCTTAGAGTTATCCTGCCAGACCTTTATTGAAGATTTACGCAGCCTCCTATTGGAGATTTATGCCGCCGATACACAAAGCAGAGCTGTACAGTTATCAGGACATCTCACAAAAAAGCCACAACGAGTAAAGATCGACATTGTACTCTGCTGGGATCTATTTAATTTTATGGAGCCCGAGCTTATCGCTCGGCTGATCGAGGAAATCCGCCCACACTTAAAACCGGGAACCATTTTCCTCACAATGTTGTATACCGGCACAATGCCCAAAGCTCCAGCAGACTTTAAGCGTTTAACAGGCTTTACATTTAATACTGAACCCCTGGATCTGCAGAAACCCTTACCCACTTATCGCTACTCATCACTGAAGCTGATGAAAACCATGGGGAATTTTTCCCTGCGCTCTTCCCTTTTACATAGGAAAGGCATGCGTAAAGATCTTATCGAGCTGATGTTTGAGTATGGCAATGCAAAATCTCAAAATACGGTGAGAGCGGGAGGCTCCTCCGGAGCAATCTCTGCCTTTAGGAAAACTCGCTTAACAGAGCTTCTCTTTCCCGCCCTCGATACGGCCCTCGCACAAGTTGCACGCTCCCCCGTGAGCAAGATTTTTGATATTGGTCAGAAAGCTGGCCGGAATATGCAACAACTCCAACGTTCGGTTGGGGAGCTATTCATCTCCGATCTTTATTCTGCCATTCTCTGGCAGTGCAGCCGCAAAGTGCCGTTTGACGGCGCGGTGCAAGCCGCTTTACGGCAAGCTACGCTGCCCGACAATTTAGACTGTATATTGCTTTGGGATCTACTGAATTTCTTTTCCGCTGAAGAAATACAATCAATCACCAACGCACTATATAACTATCTCAGCGATGGCGGCGTAATGCATTTTCTGCTGTTTAAGCAAGAACAACTGCCAATCAATTGTGGTGTATTCGAGATTCAGCCATCGGGGCATGTTGGCACCTACATTCATCCATACGGCAATAAGCAAGCAAAATTCCGCACCGTTACCGACGTGGTGAAGTCCCTGCCGCAAATGAAAGTGCTTAGCCAGAGCACAGGGCGGATACCTAGCGGGCCCTTTTATCACGAAATAACCATGCAAAAAGTTGTAAAGGATTAATAATGACTCAGTTCTTCTACCACTGGTTGACTAAGTTATCTCCAGAGCAGGTGACCGACACCTTTCTTATCGTTATGCTTGCCCTTGGCGCTGCTGCGTTGATCCTCTATCCCCTAGGTAAGTTTTCACGCTTTGTAAAAGAAACCCCGTCACTCCTCACCGGCCTGGGCATACTCGGCACCTTTATTGGCATTATCCTTGGCATCTACGGTTTTGATCTCGCCAATATTGACACCTCTATCTCTGAGCTTATGCAGGGTTTGGAGACGGCCTTTATGACCAGCATTCTGGGCTTATTCCTCTCTTTGATACTGCGTACTATTTTTCAAGTATTTAGTAAAGAGCTGCCAACCAAAGCGACAGCCGATGATATTTTGCTGGCAATTAATGCTCAACGACAAGATTTATCAAAATTTCAGCACAGCGTGAGTGAGGAAGTACTGCAGTCCCTGAATTCTGTGGTAGAAAAATTTAACCAAGGCCTGAATACTCAGATGGGCGCAAGCCTGCAACAGTTTACTCAACAACTGGAAGCCGTATCCCCTGCCCTACAAGCCTTAATAGATCAGCATGAGCAACATGCGGAACTAGCCACAATCTACCGTGAACAAACCACCTCACTACTAATCGAGATTAATAATGCCCAGGAAAATCTCCTGCAACTACACCAACGCATCACCGAGCTGCCCGAAATTTTTAACGTCATTCCTTCACTGGTAGAACAACAGCGCACACACTCAGAGCAGATATCCGTTATGCTCAATGAGCAGCAGGCATCGATTGAGGTGCTGCAAAAGTCGATCCCGGATATAGCACCAAAATTCGAATCCCTCACCCTGGGTATGGATAGAGCCAACCAGCAGCTGGGCACTCAAGTTCAACATCTGATTTCTCTGAGTGAAACCCAGGCCAAGATCTTTGAGCAAAGAACGAATAAAGTGGTGGCTCTCGCCGATGTTCTAACTAATATCGACCCCAATCAATTCTCCAATGTCATTCAAGAGACCGCCAACAGCCACCGCGACTCTATGGTTGAGCTCGCACAACTAATCGCCAAAACCCATCAGCAGATGATCACAGAGCTATCACAGGTGATCACCCGTGATCTGACGAATGCGGACGTAAGCATCAAACGACAGTACGAACTGCTGGACCAGCGCCTGCACAATGAGGTGGAGAGTGTTATGGCCGCGATGGGTGATGCTCTGGGTACTTTAAGCGGCGAATTCTCACGAGATTTCCGCCAGCTGATTCAGCAAATGAAGCGGATTGACACTCAAGTGAAGCAGGCTACCGGAGAGGAGCATGTTTGATCGCGCTCACTCCAGCAGCGAATCCAATGAGAGTCAGTGGATTAGCCTATCCGATATGATGGCCGGCCTGATGATGGTGTTTCTCTGTATCGCCGTATTTGTGATGCGCTCTTTGATTGATGAGCGCGCCAAAATTCGAGAGCTTGCCGAATCTTACCGAGATACCCAACTGGCCATTTACCAGACTCTACAGCAGGAGTTCGCCCACGACCTGGAGCGCTGGGGAGCCTCTCTGGATAAGCAAACCCTTGCTATCTCATTCAACAACAGTGATGCATTATTCAGCACAGGTAATTTTACCCTGAGTGATAATGCTCGCACGATTATGTCTTCCTTTGTACCCCGCTACATTACCGCACTCACACCTTATATGGATTCCATTGCCGCAATCCAGATTGAGGGGCACACCAGCTCCGAATGGGGAGATCAAACTGCTCCAGAAGGAGGTTATTTTCACAACCTGCGTCTTTCACAGCAGCGTTCACGGGCAGTAATGCAATATGCGCACTCCCTACTTCCACCGACACAAGCTGTGCTCGTTCGAGCTAAGGTCGCCGCCGTTGGCTACTCTTCCGCCCGCCCCGTAGTGGATGCCAACGGTATAGAAGATCCGGATCGCTCACGTCGGGTCGCTTTCAGGGTAGTACGGGATTCGGAAAGCCATATCCTACAAATTCTTGAGGAGGCGTTGTGAAGCTCACCAACTTCCAACAGATTCCAAAGCGCAACCCCCAAGTACCACAATCTATACTTAAGGCTGTGCCAGCATGTTCACACCCGCCGCACACCAGTGTGAACAAGTCACCCATTCGCAGACCTAAAAAACCGTTATCATCTATCGACAAACCAAACCGAAACAGCCTGGCCGCGGCTATTCAATCGGGTATCCAACTGGATTCTTCAGACCTCGACAAGCTCGCCTGCGGCTGGCGCTATCGGGGTATTCCAGTCTTTGTGTTTGGACTGGAGCAATCTTCGCCAGCACAAGAAGGCTCTTTCGGGCAAATTCATATCTCACCAAAATGCCCAGTGGCAAGTAATTACCAGGGCTCACTTTGGGCCAGTAGCGACTACAGCGCCGCAGGCAAAGCCTTTCCGCAGGACCCGCTAAAGCCTTGCCCTCATTGCCTACGCCACCTGTATAGCTTAAATATTGCCGAGTTAGTGCGCAAAGACCGCTTTGGAAATCTTACGGATATTGATTGGCTAAACTATGCAAGATATTTTTCCAGCTCTATTTTTGACCAGTACCCACTATTCTGGAAAAACGGCGAACGCCCCCAGAAAGTACGCGCTCTATTCACCACTGACACGGCTGAATATGCCTGCGCCATTTGCCAGTGCCATGTAAAAGCTAGCGATTGGGCATTGAACCCAGAGCTCGCAGAGCGCAGTGGAATCCCCAGAGAAATTTGCCTGCTCTGTGCCGAACGACGTGCGCGCGCAGTCATAATGGCACCACCACAAGCGGCCCTGCGCGCGGCAACACTGCGCTACGAATCTCTCACCAAACAATTAGGCAGCGAACCACAAGCATCCTGGGCAATCGCCGAGCAAGTAGTTCCGGCAGCTTGGCTGCCATTGGTACAGAAGCTAAAAACCCTAATGGGACCACCCAAGGTCTTCCAGTTAATCTCCCCGAGGGTACTCGCGGTTTTATGCTGGCCCAGTATGGGGCGGGCGATCATTGCCGATAACGCTAAAGAGGCAACAATCCCCCAAAACTATTCGATATGGCGTAAAGCTCAAATTGAGCAGGAGTTGGGCCTAAGGAACCCCTGAATTGCGCCGTAACATCCCAGCGGAATAAAGACTGCAGATGTTAGGTGCAGCCCACTGTAATAGCCTTAAGGCCTTTACAATCGTTGCAACTCAACAGAGGCGGGCTTTAGACTCGCCCGCCGAACTTTAAGAGTTATCACGGCATCCTAGATTGCCAACATAAGTGACACACGTTCACCCACCAAAAATTCCAGTGGGCTCAAGTAATTTAACACCTTCCTGGGGCGAGTATTGATTCG